>JBGTIL010000665.1:0-4635 GCA_041745695.1 Chitinophagaceae bacterium
CACTGGCGGGCAACAAGTTAACGATCAAGCCGGCTACTCCAGGCGAAATGAGTGTGATTTTGTATTCCATGTTTGACAGCTCGATGATCACTTTTAATGTGAAGACCCTGCCAGGTGTTGTACCAGTGATAAACGGGCGAAAGACAAAAGAACTGGACCGGGCACTCATGAAGCGGGGCGCTGAAGTGTCTTTTCAAACAATTGATGCCGGGGAGCCTTTTTTTGACAATTATCAGGTTGTCTCTTTTGCTGTACAATTAAATGGAACCAACTTTCAAAACATCGGCGGAAGGCTATCGAACGAAGTTTTAGCAGCTATTCAAAAATCGAACAAAGGCGCCGTTCTCACGCTCAGCGCAATCAAAGGTTTGAATCCAGATATTAATCATGCCATCACCCTGCAGAGTGATTTTAAGTATCAACTCCGATAGCACGTACGCTAATAAAGGTGTTATACAATAAAGCGATCCATGAACCGGCATTTATTAAACCCACCCTGGCGCTGTTTCGGAAAACGAAATGGTTGTTAAACAACATGATATAATTCGTACGTTAGTTGCTTCAGGGGCTTCCGGCAAAAGATGAAGAGAGCACAAAAGATTAACGCATCACACAGCCCAACCTACCACCTGCAAGTTTAAAAACCGACGTCAAAAACAAATGGAAACAGAGATGCTGCGTATATGATTACTTCTAGTAGTTGTTTTTAGAAGGAAAACTGCATGCTAAAAGCCGGCTTGTAAAAGTGACGTTGAAGCGGTAATTTTCAACCTAATCGTAAATCAACAGTAGCACAAAAGTGAAGCGATTCTGGATACGGTTTCGCAGCGCTCCGGTAACTGCGATCTTCAGCGTCGTTCCTTTCTTTCACAAGCCCTGGTAAAACTGTATGCTTCAATAAAGTGCGAACGTTGAATACACAAACTAAAATTCATAGCACGGATAATTGATTTGGAAGAGTTTGGATACTGCAATATGAAGAGGGTTTCGCAATCTCAGTATGTGCTTCAGGTCGGCGTAACCTTAAAAAGATTGCAATGAAAAAATTGATTATTACAAACTGTATACTCACTTTCTCATTAACGAGTGTCTTCGTTTCAGGTTACTATTTGATCCTGTATCCCGATGATTTTAACCTCATCAGATATAGTAAGGATGCGGAATGGCAATCATATGGCTTAGCTTTCCTCGGATTACTCACGGGAGCTTTTGTACTAAGTTTCCTGCCTATAAAAAAGTATAACCAAATAACAAGAGTTGCAATTTTCTTTGCAATACTCCAAAGTGTTTTTTTACTGGTCCTCGTATTTAAAATGGGATTCACCTACAAAAACAACAGGAACGACCTGGCTAATTTGATGGCGCAATACCGTATAAAAGCAATCGCAGACATACGGAAAGGATTTATTGAAGTCGAGTATACAGGTGGGCTGGAACTTCCAAGCGGACCCGAATTAAACATAAGTGCAGAGATAGACAGCGTTCGAAGGCTTTACGGATACTCGCTTCGAAACAGTGGCTGTATTGTGAGCGCCGCATTAATAAAGTCACAAGAGGAATACAAAAGATTAACCCGGGCATATTTGAATAACAGAAATGGGCCAGGATGGGAACAGAAAATGGAACAGGAAATCCAAGAAGTCCGCAGCAGATACCGGTGAAAGGTGATTTGCAAATGGGCTGACATGCTAAAAAGAAATTTCATGTGTAACAAGCTGCTGTCTTAACACAGAGAAACCACTTAACCGCAAATATTCATTATGCGTAAATTCATTGTCATACTGTTCTTATTGACCTCAGCCAGAACGCTTATAAGCTGCTGCAAGGATCTTGGATTTAATTTCCGGTGGAGCAAAGCCATCGTCATAAACATAAACGTTGCGGCTGACCCTCATGCTCCTCTGCTCCCTGATTCCATCAAAATCGCAAATTTTGGTTTCCGCCTAAGTCTTGAGCACGAACAACTGGCGGATAATGTTATCCATGATTTTGGCGTTAATAACAGTTATGCACTTAGCTGCGATGCACGCTACCTCAACAAAGATTCTGTCACGCTAATTGACGTCAGCACTCTAAATAACTTTGACAGTCTTCACCCGGCAGGTAGTTCCGTGGCAGGACTTCTTTTAACACGCCCTGGCACTGTTCGCTTCGACCCTGGTACTGTGCAATACAAACCGATAATTGAAGGTATACAGCATTTGAATTCGCTTGCTTCACCTTATAATAATATACTTGATTTCAAGTTTAGAAACATGTCTGCTATAAAAGGGCAACACACTTTCATCATAAGTGTTTCATTTGCAAGCGGCAGAATAATATCCGGCAGCACTTCAGTCAAACTGTATTAATTTATCTGCCGCTAACAGAAGGGAAGCACAGCACTTTTATGAAACATATTACAGCTACAGTCATTTGCATCTTTTTGATTACAACCTTTTGTTTTGCACAGACAACCGAAACGCCAAAGCAGAATGCTGTGTCCTTTGAGTTTGGGAAAACAGGCTTGATTTACAACCTGAACTTTGACCATCGATTTGCAGGCAGGAACCTGGGCCTTCGTTTGGGCGCGGGCTCAAACTTCGGGAAATATTTGAATATTATAACTACTGGTGGAGGTGGTTATTACCTGCTTGGGAAACAAAATCATTTACTTGAACTTGGGCTGGACCTGCATTACCTGGTAGTAAAAGAACTAAGTGAGGATCAAAGAGGGATTGCAGATATTGTTGTTTATCCAAACTATCCAACAAATACTCTCTATACAAGCCTGAACATTGGTTATCGCCGGTATGGACAAAACACTTTGTTCCGGGTTGGGCTCTCACCAGGGATCATCAAAAATGAAATCATTCCCGGAGGGTATATTAGTTACGGTTTTTTATTTTAAAGCAGCATTCACACGCTGGTAACAGTCAGCCAGCGTACAACAAATGGCGCTTCGCTAAACGCCGTTTCGGGCCACGCGGTTTTCTCGGGTATGATCTGGTGGATAAACATTAGCGGTTGTTGCTTTCAGTAGGCACTGGAGACCTAACTCGTTAAAAATCTAAGACGGCACCGGTCTGATCTTATGCCGCGGAGTGAGACTCTCAGCAGCCCAGAGTAAATATAAAACAGCTAAAGTGAGTTCACTTAATTAACAGACCTTACCATTTACATGCTCCTAAAAGATCTGGCGCCATGGTCGATCAGAGTAATTTGGGTTCTAAAGAAGTGGGTTGTGTAAACAGCTCCCTCATCCGGAGGCAATCAATCCGGCAGCTGGTACGGGCTTATGCTGATACAGGCTTTCAAAATAGCTATTAACTCTTATAATGTCTATTTTGTTCAAGTAATGTAGCAGATCAAAGATCGAATGGCAAGCAGTAATGCTTTCAAAGGCTGATAGCAAATTTGACAGTTACATAAATAGACTTCTCTCCTTTGGAATGAAAAGGCACGAAGAGAATAACTCAATCAAGTAGATAGATACTGAACATTAAAAGATTAGCAAAAAGTAACATGAAT
This sequence comes from Chitinophagaceae bacterium, assembly GCA_041745695.1. Lineage (GTDB taxonomy): Bacteria > Bacteroidota > Bacteroidia > Chitinophagales > Chitinophagaceae > Flavisolibacter. Next base: position 3,511 of record JBGTIL010000665.1, read on the forward strand.
AATTTAAAGACCAATATCTCTTTTAAAATCGGAACAATTATCGTCATCGGCTTGCTTCTTCTCATTCCAACTTCAATGATCAAAGGTCTGATTTACGAGCGGGAAGAAACTCAAATTCAAGCGATAAAAGAAGTGAGTTCAAAATGGGGGCAGGAACAAACAATCTCAGGTCCTTTTATCTCCATTCCCTACGTAAAATATGTGAAAGAGATCTCTGAAAAAGATTCAACTGAGAAGATTGTTCAGGTAAAAGACTTTATCCATTTATTGCCCACGGAACTCAAGATATCAGGGCTTATCAGTCCCGAAAAAAGAAACAGGGGCATTTATGACATCGTGGTTTATAATTCCAATGTGAACGTGTCGGGGAAGTTTACTAAAAATAGTGTCTCCGAACTGGATATCCCCATCGGGAATATACAGTTTGATAAAGCCAAACTAACGGTTGGCATCAACGATTTACGGGGGATAGAAGAACAAGTGAACTTAAATTGGAATGAAGTAAACCTCTCTTTTAATCCCGGGGTGATATCCAATGATATTGTTGCAACCGGCATTAACGCTTCTATTCCTTTTACGCCATCCGATAGTGTGATGTATAATTTCTCTTTTACCTTGAACATTAAAGGAAGCCAGCTCCTATACTTTACGCCGGTAGGTAAGGTAACCGACATTTCGATAAAGTCTTCATGGCAAACTCCAAGTTTCAATGGAGCATTTTTACCGGACTCAAGAATTTTAGGCGACACAGGGTTTTCAGCGAATTGGAACGTATTACATCTGAACAGGAACTATCCCCAAATGTGGACCGGAAACTCTCATTCGATTGCAGAGTCTGCCTTCGGTATTGACTTATTACTTCCTGTTGATAATTATCAAAAAGCTTATCGAACGATAAAATATGCCATACTATTTATTGCATTTACGTTTATCGTTTTCTTTTTTATTGAGGTGCTGAATAAGACCTTTATTCACCCGGTTCAATATATCCTGGTAGGCATTGCACTGGTGGTATTCTATACCTTGTTACTATCGATCTCTGAACACTTAAATTTTAATCTGGCATTTATAATTTCAGCGCTGGCTACCTTGTTACTCATATGCGGCTATGTAAAGGCAATTTTA
>JBGTIL010000666.1:0-7471 GCA_041745695.1 Chitinophagaceae bacterium
ATTTTTCTGCAAGCGCATTCGCTGCAGCAAAGTCCTTCTTATACAACAACTGATAAGTGTACAGACTATTATATGCCGGGGCAAAGCGAGGGTCAGCAGCGATCGCTTTATTTAATTGTTCGTTGTACACATCCCAGTTACGCTGGGTTTGATAAATTAGCGCTGTGCGGTAACTGGCAACCGCAGGATAAGTTTGCGCTGCTTTTGTGTAATTGGTTACTGCCTGTCCGCCATCGCGGGCTTTACGGTAAGCATTTCCCAGATTAATGTAAATGTCGCCGTTAGTGGGCGCTGCCTGCGAAGCCGCGGTAAGTTTAGTGATTGCGTAAGGTATGTCGCCTGTTTTTGATTCCACGTTGGCTTTGCCAATTGCGTTCAACACGTTGGGATCATCACCCTTTTTTCCACGGCTCAAACTGATAGCTGTTTCGAAGCGTTGCTTTGCCTCAGCGGTCTTACCTTCTAAAAGTTCTACATGACCCATGCCGGCCAAAACAAGAGGCGCATTGGTATTGGCAGCAAGTGCTTTCTCGTACACCTGGCGGGCTGCTGCGGGATTATTGGATCCTATGTGCGTTTGTCCCAGCCAATAAACAGCCTCAGGGCTATTGCTGGCAGCGAGTTTTTCAAAAATAGTTTTCGCGCTTGTGTACCGCTCAGCGTATAAATGCTTTACACCATCCTGGATAGATTGTGCAACCGCTGAGAAACTTAAAAAGACTCCGACTAAAAAAATGCCTGCAGCTTTCTTCATATTCCTTGCTTTTTGGGTGTCTAAAGATTCTTCAAAAACCATACTTTATTTTTTTATTAGTTGTTAATGTTACTTTGGGATGTTCTCCGAAATGGTTAAACGACCTTATTCGCTTACCGATGCTTCCCGTACCGAAAACCCCATCTGAGCCGGCATCAGGTAAGCTCTTTTAAAAATAAGCTGACCGCGCTCGGTTGTCAAAAATTCTGCAAAGCCATGGGCTAAACCCTGGTGCTTTTCTTTTAGTACATAAACCAGGTGCCTGATCATGGGGTATCTGCCGTAATAAATATTGAATTGTGCAGGTGTAACATATTTGCCTGGTAGTTTAGGATGTTCCAACGATGCAACCCTTACCCTGTCAAGGTAAGAAAGCTGTGATGTATCTTCCTGGTTGCCCACCCAGCTCACTCCCAAAAACCCTACCGCATTGGGCGTGCGCGACACATAATCGATCACTCCTTCGCTGCTTTTGGCTGCTGCAACTTTTGGGCCCAAAGAATCGCCTCGTAATACAGAATCCAATACAAACCGTACTGTGCTTGTTGCAGAAATACCATCGAACACCGGTATCAGGTTTTTAGTCGATCTGCCGGTTAGCAAATCTTTAATCTCTGCCATTGTGAAAAGAGAGTCGGGGGAGGAAGGGTGTACAACCACTGCTACTGCATCATAAGCAATGACCATTTTGGAGGGGTACACTTTAAGAGAATCACTCATGAATCTGGCCTCGCTTTCCGAAAATCCTCGCGTAGCAATCACCAATCGAATACTGTCTACCGCAAAGTCCCGCAGGCATTCCGCCTCCGGCTTGTAGTGGACTACTATGCGGGCTCTTGGGTGAGAAGATTCATAGACCTGCACTTCTGCATCTATAACAGGCTTAAAAGATTCATCCACGCTGATGTGAACAACCCCACTGTCGCGGGTATCAGGTTGCGCCTCTCCACCGCTGCTGCAGGAAAAGCAAAAAGACGTTGCTGTCAGCAGCAAAACAGGAATCAGAAAGGCCAGTGTAGCACTCTTCATACTTTGAGATAATTCTTCTTATAGCCGCGGTATATGCGCCAACTGCCATACACCAAAAACAAACCGCCTATCAGGTAATCAATAGAAGACGGTTCCCGCCGGAAAATGTTAATGCCAAACTTTTCGTAAGTCAGAAAATAAATACCAAAGCAAACGAACACAATGCCCATTACATAATCCACGATCGACCGTACCCGGCTGCCTGCTTTTCTTCTTTGTAATTCGTAATCTTCCATAATCTCGAACCCTATTCGATGTAAGGGCAATTTAAAGCATTTATTGATTATCAGTCTGAAATGTAACAGACTGTGTTGAAGCCGCTGTTACCAGATTTTGATTACGAACAGCATGCGGACACTCATGATTTCCCCGTCTGTTTACCCAAAATTCTATCTGTATTGAAACAGTGCCCTGCAACTTCCTATACTCCTGGTTTACTCCCAGGCCTTTCGTAGAAGCACTAGTTTGCCTGAGATGCTCCGAGCAGCCCATTCCATAAGGAGCAGACAAAGCATAGATTATATTTGCCGCGAAACAGAAATAGATTTGAAAATATTGATGGTTTGTTTAGGAAATATTTGCAGAAGTCCGCTTGCAGAAGGACTGCTGCAGCACAAAGCAGACGCCGCAGGACTTTCGTGGACAGTGCACAGCGCAGGCACAAATGGCCTGCACATTGGCCAGGCGCCACATGATCTCTCCCAGAAGGTTGCCCGCATCAATGGCATTGATATTTGTAATCAAAGGGCGAGGCAATTTGTAAAAGAAGATTTTGAGCAATACGACCTGTTGTTTGCTATGGCAGACGATGTGCTGGAAGAAATGAAGCGCATTGGACGCGCAAAATGGGCTGCCGAAAAAACTGATCTTTTTCTCAACGCCTTACACCCGGGAGAGCACCGGTCGGTGCCAGATCCGTGGTACGGAACCGAACCTGGGTTTCATGAAGTCTACCAGATCATTAACGAAACCTGCGATGCGATAATTTCTAAATATGCCAACAGCGGGAGCAAATAATTGTTCTCCTCCTTTTCCTTTCTACTTTTGGCGCCATGATGAAGCCTTCTATTCCGCAAGGCACCCGCGATTTTGGATCGGATGTGGTGCGTAAACGGCGCTATATATTCGATACGATTAGAAGTGTATTTGAGGTATGTGGCTTTCAACCCCTGGAAACCCCAGCAATGGAAAACCTCGAAACGCTGATGGGAAAATATGGTGACGAGGGGGATAAATTGATCTTCAAGATTTTGAACAACGGTCTTGATAACCCAACAAAGCACGATCGCGCGCAGGAAGGGTTAAAAAAAGTGCTGGCAGGTAAAAGTTCCGATCTTCTAACCGAAAGGGCTTTGAGGTACGACCTCACCATCCCTTTTGCCCGCTATGTGGCAATGAACCATGCACAACTTAGTTTTCCTTTCAAACGCTACCAAATGCAGCCCGTGTGGCGCGCCGATCGCCCACAGCGTGGGCGCTACCGCGAGTTTTACCAGTGTGATGCAGATATTGTAGGCAGTAACGCGCTGATCAATGAAGTAGATTTTGTACACATCTACCATGCGGTTTTCCAGCGGCTAGGCATCCCCGGTTACGAACTGCGCATCAACTCCCGTAAAATTCTTGCGGCACTGGCTGAGATCACGGGCGGCAAAGAAAAGTTGACAGCAATAACAATTGCTATAGACAAGCTTGACAAAATTGGTTTAGACAAAGTAAAACTGGAATTAGAAGAGAGAGGTATTCTTCCACACCACATTGGGATCATTGAAACTTATCTCCAGATCGACGGCTCCAATGAAGTCAAACTGGCGCAGATACACCAGCTAATGCAGGCATCAGAAATCGGCAAAAAAGGCATCGAAGAAATCACTTATGTGCTTGACCAGTCGGCCTCGCCATCCTCCCCTCCTAACGTCAGTATTGATTTTACCCTTGCAAGGGGATTGGATTATTATACTGGTATTATTTTCGAAGCTAAAGCACCGCAGCAAATTAAGATGGGGTCAATAGGCGGTGGCGGCCGTTATGACGATTTAACCGGCTTTTTCGGTGTGCCTAATATTCCCGGCGTTGGTATTTCTTTTGGTGTTGACCGGATTTTTGATGTCATGGAAGAACTTCAGTTGTTCCCTGAAACAATCGAAGGCGGAACGCAGGTGCTTTTCTTTAACATGGGAGAACAAGAAAGCAAAGCTGCTTACGGTTATGTGCATGCGCTCCGGCGGGCGGGCATAGCTACAGAACTGTTTCACGAGTCAGTTAAGAAAGAAAAGCAGTTTAAATACGCTGAGAAGAAAGGTATCCCCGTGGTTGCTATCATCGATGGTGAACACATGACCAACAGGAGCTGCTCTGTAAAAAATATAAGAACAGGAGTGGAACGAACGCTCCCTTTCGATTTGCTGGTTAGCACGCTTACCAAAGACCTGGCTACTTCACCGCTTTCATCAGGGCTGAAAAATTAAGGGCAGAATCAAATCTTGCCTCTGTATCCGTTGGTACATTCCTGTATCCAAACCGGTAACCTTCTCTTTGAATCTGCCTCCAGTACAATAGTCCTGGCATCACCCCTTTGTATACAAGTCCGTTGGCGAATGGAAGAGGAATGTGCTGCGCTGTGTCAATCCGTTCATTTGAATTTACAGCACTGTCTGTTTGGGCAATATAAAACTGGGCACCACTGGCATAATGGTAGGAACGCATGGGTTGCCCGTAAGCCCCCCTGGTTGTTTGCACCCTTGTCCAGCCTTTTGGAACAAGAATCTGGAAAGATGGCCCATCAGCCGCACTAAACTGTTCGGTTTTAAACTCTTGAAAAAGTGAACAGGAGAAGCTTACCAGGGCGAGGCAGCAAATAGTTAGTCTCAGCATGGTCTATACTTTTTCAAAAATTATGCTTGCCCCCTGACCCACCCCCACGCACATGGTTGCCAGTCCATATCGGATGTTGTTGCGCTGAAGGGCGTGCACGAGTGTAGCAGAAAGGCGCACCCCACTACAGCCCAATGGATGACCCAATGCAATAGCTCCTCCGCTAATGTTCACCCGAGTGGGGTCAAGCTCCAGATCGTGGATGCAAGCGAGGGCCTGAGCTGCAAAAGCTTCATTCAATTCAATCAGTCCAATATCAGCCATCGCCAGTCCCGACCTTTGTAAAGCCTTTCGGGTAGCAGGTATGGGGCCGATTCCCATTATGGAGGGATCTACCCCGGCAACCGCCATGGCAACCACCCGGGCCATCGGCTTAAGGTTGAATCGATGCACCGCTTCTTCGCTGGCAAGTAATAGGGCAGCTGCACCATCATTCAAGCCGGCGGCATTTCCAGCGGTCACCGTTCCCTCTTTTATGAATGCTGGCTTCAGTTTCGCTAGCTGCTCCAGGGATGTTTTCCTGGGATGCTCGTCCTGTGTAAAAAAATTTCGGTCTCCTTTTGCATTGTCAAGGGCTACCGCTACAATCTCGTTTTCCCAAATCCCCTTGTCAAGCGCCGCAAAATACCTTTCCTGCGACTGCAGCGCAAAAGCATCCTGCGCTGTTCTTGAAATACCCCATTGGCTCGCCACATTTTCTGCCGTTTCGCCCATACTGTAAGGGTAGTGAGCTTCTTTCATTTTGCTGTTTACAAAACGCCAACCCAGTGTAGTATCATAAATTTCAGCAGTCCGCTGAAAGGGCGTGCTCGCCTTTGCCATGACAAAAGGGGCGCGGGTCATGCTCTCTACACCGCATGCAACAATTAGTTCAGCGTCTCCGCATCGGATCTGTCTTGCTCCATCCATGATCGCCTGCAGACCAGAGGCACAAAGTCTGTTTACAGTGTTTCCCGGCACAGTCACCGGCAAACCAGCCAGCAGTGCGGCCATGCGGGCCACGTTGCGGTTGTCTTCGCCTGCCTGGTTAGCGGCACCGGCAATAACATCTTCAATGGCAGCGGGGTCTACAGAAGGGTTACGCGTCATCAATGCAGCGATGACACCTGCCAGCAGATCGTCGGGGCGCACTGTGCTTAACGCTCCCCCCAACTTTCCTATAGGTGTTCTAATGCCATCGATGATATAAACCGTCTTCATGTTTACGTATCCTTTTATGAATGCCTTTTAGCGTCAACAGGATGGTGCAGCTGAGTGTAAAAATCACCCCTGTTTGGTTTTTAACTCCTGCTAAAAGCAGTGCAAGATACAGGTAACAACCTTTCTCCTAAAAGCTTTGGGTACCTTTGCCCCATGAATGTCAGGACAGCTGGGAATGGAGCTGTAAAAAATATCAGGCTCCTATCCCTTGCAGAATTAGAACAATATTTTGGTGAACTTGATGAGCCCCGCTTCAGGGCAAAGCAGGTATGGGAGTGGCTCTGGCAGAAAGGTGCGCAGTCTTTTGCCGACATGACCAACCTGAGCAAAGACCTTCGGCAAAAGCTGGGCAAACACTTTACCCTTCCTGTGATCACTGTAGGCAGTACCCAGGTTTCAGCTGACGGCACCATCAAAACCGGTTTTGTTACGCATGAAGGTCACCTTTGCGAAGGTGTGCTGATACCAACCGATAAACGGTTCACCGCCTGCGTATCCTCCCAGATAGGCTGTAGTTTAAGTTGTCGTTTTTGCGCAACCGGATATATAGACCGCAAAAGAAACCTGGAGGCCGGCGAGATCTACGACCAGGTAGTTTTGATCAACCAGCAATGTGAAAAAACCTACAACAAAAAGCTGAGCAATATAGTATTTATGGGCATGGGCGAGCCCCTGCTGAACTATAAAAATGTTCTGGGCGCTATCGAACGGATAACAGCACCTGATGGCCTGGCCATGAGCCCTTCCCGTATCACCGTTTCCACTGCAGGTGTGGTAAAAGCAATCCGGCAACTGGGAGACGACAAAGTGAAATTCAAACTGGCGCTTTCCCTGCATGCACCCAACGACAAGAAACGGAATGAGATCATGCCGATCAATGAAAGCAATCACCTCCAGGCACTGATCGACGCACTGAATTATTTTTACAAGCAGACCAAAAACGAAATCACATTCGAGTATATCCTGTTTAATAATTTCAACGATAGCATACAGGACGCAGATGAGTTAATCAGGATCTACCGCCAGGTTCCCGCAGACCTGGTCAACATCATTGAATACAATCCGATAGACTTTGCCCGTTTCGAAAAGCCTTCAGCAGAGCGGGTAAAAGATTTCATGGATTACCTTGGCCGACACAAAGTGAATGCCCACTTGCGGCGCAGCAGAGGTAAAGACATTGATGCTGCCTGTGGTCAACTGGCAAACAGAACCGGCAACCGTCCACCTGTAGAAGGGCACATCTAGCACACGTTCCTCTTGTTTTCGGTTCACCTGTGTAGCGATCGCTGCCGCCAACATTTGTGTAAGTCAGCAGCCTGAAGACATGCCCTTCAAAAATCAATACTATTGGGGCGCGTGGGCTTTTTTACTTTTGTACATAATCTAGAAGATGAAAAAAAAATCAGGATTCGAAAAGTTCCAGGTGAAGAAGAAGACCGGGGCAGCTTTAAAAGAAGAGATAAGGCAGGAAAAAAAGAAGGTCACCAAAGAACGCAAAGAATACTTTGAACAAAAAAGGGTAGAAGCGCGAAATGTACCCGCCGAAGGCAAGCCCTCCGTTGTCAAACGACCTAGCATAACGCGTGCGGTGGCAGCACAGATGCCGCTGAACAA
>JBGTIL010000667.1:0-2816 GCA_041745695.1 Chitinophagaceae bacterium
GTAAGGTAGAGCACACCAAAAATGAGTAAATAGCCAAAGTAAAGTGGAAAGATCCGAAGAGACCGGCGCACCCAAAAGCGTTTTAATTTAAACGACCGGGCTGAAGCTGTAAATTTCTCTCTCCATAATATGCCGGTGATCAGGTAGCCCGACAGCACAAAAAACAATTGCACACCCATCCATCCAAAATGCGTGATGCCTGCGTGAAAGGTCATGACGAGTATAATTGCCAGTGCACGAACACCATCCAAACTTTTTATGTAACCACTGCTCATTCCACAATTTTAAAAGGATGATATTCAACGATCACCCCTGCCGGCAAAAGGGGCTGGTACAGCATCAGGTTTCTTTTCAGGGATGGTTGCGCCAAAGAATCTGCAGCATAGAACGATACGAGGTCGTCGCCACAGATTACATTGTTGCGGATCTGCCAGGTAGCCACCTTCGTCCATTGTTTAAGCAAGGTGGTGTCGAACCAGGAGTCGTATACAACTGCAATTTTTGCATTGTTCGTTGTCACCATGCTGTCAAGAAAGGTTGGCGTCCAGTAGCCTCTCTTGCGGCTGCGTGCAATATCAATATTACCCAGTCCCCATAAATCGAGTACATAACTATTGGTATAATAGGCAACTGCGCCGATATCGTTGGCTGCTACGGGCTCATTATTGTAGAAGCGCCGGAGAAATTGGCCCATCTGGTATTGTTGCTCGAATATATTTACGCAGGCCTGTTTTGCTTTAGAAAATGCAGCACTGCTTCTTAGAAAGAGGGGAAAGAAAAGAAAGAAAAGCACTACCGAACCCACCAGGAGCGCAGGCTTGGAAGCCGTGTGAATGAGTGCAGGGCCATGATGCCAGGCAAGCATCGAGACCGTGTACACTGAGCACAGAATGAGGTAAGCCTCATACCTGTAAAACCAGCCTGTTGTGGCAAAGGCAAGGTGCAATACAGTGCATAAGAGCAGGAGTATTAAACCGCAGGAGTGCACCGTCCATCTCGGAAGTACTTTCATGCAAACTAACAGTGCGAGCGGAAGTATAAGCAGCAGTCGCTGCGTAGCGAGTGAGGTGATACCGCCTTTGGCAATAGTCAGCTTATCAATCAATACAGTACTGGCAAAATGAGCAAGACCAGATAATGTAAAAACAATGCTGTCAGATTTTACGAGGAGCGAATTGGGCAAAGGATAACTGCCTTTTGCGAGAGAAATCAAACCAAATACAATGAGGGGGGCCGCAGCAACAAGACCCAACTGAAAAGAAAAAAGAATCTTTTTGCGCCAGAGCAATACCAGGCAGGCAGCTGCAATTAAAAAAAGCCCTTCATACCGTATAAACGTAACCAGGGCTGCGTAAAAAAAAATTTCTACCGGCACGCCTGGCTTGCCCTCCGCTCCCGGGGTCACCTCACCTGTCACCCAGGTGGAAAACCGTTGCAGAAACAAAAAAACAAAAAGGCATTGAAGGGTGTGCTCCATACCACTTACAACCAGGATGGGTAAGGGAGTGAAAAAAACGATGGCCAACATGCAGCAGAGGTGTGCCTTCGCACCCAGTTGCATGCTGATAAGGGCCCTGTGAAGTACCACTAAGAGCGCTGCTGCAGCTACGCAATTAATAATAAAAGGAACGAGTGTATTTGTTGAGAACAGCAGAAAGCATCCGGCAAGCAGCAAGGTGTAAAGCGGGGAAGAAGAGGCAGAACCAAATGCGTTATGGTTGATGCCCCAGGTACCCTCCGATGCCAGATGGCTGGCGATCTCCATGTGTATAAAAACATCATCCAAAGGGTACATGAACACAGCTTTGGTGATCTTCAATACCCCCAGTTCGATGAATAGCACCGGCAGAAATGTGGCTAAAAATGCCGCCAGCAATATGCCATGCCGCCGGCTGTTGGCAGGAATTTGTTCGGTCATGCAGGTGTAGCTGGTTTGGGCATCAGGTGTATCCTATGTGGGTTCAAGATCGGTTTGCTGTGCACCTCCGGTTGGGTTGTGTTCGATGTATTTCAGGCGAAGCATAATCGCAATCATCGGGTAGTACACCACAAGGTCTGTGATTTGCCCAATAGCATCCTGAGCAAATTCTGCAACGTAGAACGAAAACAGGAAGGCTATGATCCCGGCAAAAATGATCTTGTAATGGTCAACCCGGCTGCGGAAATAACCTTTTATGGCTGATTTAAGAATGGTAAAATAAAGAATGCAGATGATTCCGAGCCCTATCCATCCTGTTTCCAGGGCCTTTTTCAGGTAGCCGCTGTCCGGTGGAAAGCCCGCAAGGCGATGACCCGGACTGTACATTAAACCTCCAGCGCCCGAAGTGCCAAGTCCTCCCCCGATAGGGTGTTCATAAATGTAAGGCTGAATCAGTGCACGGTTCACTTCTCTTACCTTGAACGATTCATCTTCACTGCCAATAAAGCTGCTGCGAAAGCGATTGATAGTTTGATTACCGTAAAAAGGTCCATAAAGCAATACGCAGAATAAGCCAGCTGCTACAAAAGAAAACATACGGGTGCGTTGCTTGTTAAAGCTCAAAAGGATAAACATCACCACACCTGCGGCTATCATTACATTAGCCGTGCGGGTACCCGAAAAGGCCATGCCCAGCAACATAACCGCAATGCCGCTGATCAAAATGATCCGGTGCCAGGGGTTTTTTAGCTGTAAGCACACAATGGAAAAAAACAGGGAGCAGGCAGCCATCAAAATTCCAAAAGCTGTAGGATCAGACATGGTCGAAAACTTTCTGAACTCACCACCTATGTATATTAATCCAAACCTGTTTTCCGTAGCGGTAACCCAGGCTATT
>JBGTIL010000668.1:0-5768 GCA_041745695.1 Chitinophagaceae bacterium
AAGAATGTTTGTAAGGTCTGATTTCATTTCTGGCTTAACAAGCTTGTCTACTGTTCCTGCAGGTAGTTTATCGAATGCTGCATTTGTTGGTGCGAAGACCGTGAACGGACCAGTACCGCTAAGCGTCTCGGCCAGCTCGGCTGCCTTAACTGCTGCTACCAGTGTTGTGTGCTCGCTTGAAGCAGCTGCATTTTCAACTATGTTTTTAGAAGGCACCATGTTTGCCCCGCCAACCATCACTCCGGTCTCAGGTGTCATTGTACTGGCGCTATCGGCAGTAGCCATGTTATCAGTCGATGTAGTGGTGGTTGAATCAACTGAACTTGTATCTGAACCTGAATCGGCACAAGATACCAGACTTAGACTAAGCGCTGCTACGAGCGCGAACTGAGAAACTTTCTGAAACATAAAATTATTTGTTGGTTTAAGTCAAAACATAAACGAACCTAAAAAGTTCACAGATTTTAAAATTTTTTTTTATCCCGGGATTTATCCACAGTCACAGTTAACATTTTTACCTCCGTTAAATAGGCTTAGTTTTGTTCGACCTCGCGCACTTATAGATGCGCCCTTGGCTGTCTAGAAACCAAAGGGTCAACAACAAGATTTCTGACTCGGTTGGATGCCAGACGTTGCCCTTTTATTTGGATACGGGCAACCAAAACCTCTGCTACAATAAAGCATGTGTTTAATCAAACGATAAGTTATTATGGCTAAATATATTTTTGTTACCGGCGGCGTAACTTCTTCACTTGGAAAAGGAATTATTGCGGCTTCACTGGCTAAATTGCTGCAGGCAAGAGGATTGCGGGTAACCATTCAAAAGTTTGACCCTTACCTGAATGTTGACCCTGGCACACTGAATCCCTATGAACACGGAGAATGTTTTGTAACCGAAGACGGTGCAGAAACCGATCTGGACCTCGGTCACTATGAGCGTTTTTTAAACATCTTCACCTCACAGGCACATACCGTTACCACGGGAAAAATTTACCAGACCGTCATTAATAAGGAGCGCGAGGGTGGCTACCTGGGCAAAACAGTGCAGGTAGTGCCGCACATTACGGACGAAATAAAACGCAGAATGATTTTGCTGGGGCTAAAGAACGAGTTCGACATCATCATATCTGAGATCGGGGGTACCGTCGGCGACATTGAATCTCTCCCGTACATAGAAGCTATCCGTCAGCTGCAGTGGGAACTACCTGAAGAAGACCTGCTCGTAGTGCATCTTACCCTCATCCCATACCTCAGAGCGGCTAAGGAATTAAAAACAAAGCCAACACAGCACTCAGTAAAGATGCTGAGCGAGAGTGGGGTCTTTCCTGATGTCATTGTGTGCCGCACCGAGGAACCTCTGAACCATGAGATTAAAAGAAAGATTGCCTTGTTTTGTAATGTGAAGCCTGAGGCTGTAATTGAAGCACCAGACGCTTATACCATTTACGAAGTACCCATTCTCATGATGAATGAGAAGCTTGATCTCACTGTTTTAAAGAAATTAAACATTACCAATTTTGGCGAGCCCGACCTTGCTAAATGGAAGGAATTTTTGGATAAGTTGAAGTATCCAAAGGCGCGGATCACAATTGGTCTGATTGGCAAATATGTAGAATTACAGGATGCCTATAAGTCAATCCTGGAATCTTTCATCCATGCAGGAGCAGTAAATGAGTGCAAGGTGCAGGTGGTAGCGATACATTCGGAGTTTATTGCGCCCGATACTGTTGCCGAAAAACTGGCAGGCTTCGATGGCCTTCTGGTGGCGCCGGGATTTGGAAATCGCGGTATCGAAGGTAAAATTGAGGCGGTAAAATATGCCCGGGAAACCGGACTTCCTTTCTTTGGTATCTGTTTGGGAATGCAGATGAGCGTGGTTGAATACGGACGAAATGTACTGGGTATCAAAGAAGCGCATTCAACAGAAATGTACCCCGAGGCGGAAAACGCGGTGATCAATATGATGGAGGAGCAAAAAGCGATTACAACCAAAGGCGGAACAATGAGGTTGGGCTCTTATCCCTGCGAAATAAAGGAAGGTACGCTGGCGCACCAGGTGTATGGCACCACCCTGGTCAACGAACGTCACCGTCACCGCTACGAGTTCAATAACGAATTCCTGGAACAGTTTGAAAAAGGTGGAATGCTTGCAAGCGGGCGTAACCCTGAAACTGGTTTAGTCGAACTGGTAGAATTGCCCGGACATCCATTTTTCATAGGTTGTCAATACCACCCCGAACTCAAAAGCACCGTTGAATCACCCCACCCGCTCTTCGTACATTTTGTAAAGGCAGCCAAGGGATTTAACGAGAGAAGAAGTTCACTTAAAACACCCCTGCTTCAGAGCGAATTGATCTAGGCGCAGTCCTTATCGCTCGCTTAGCGCTGCGTAAATAGGGTGCTCCTTTAGGCGGTATTCCATTGGCCATTACCACTGCGCGCCCGTCTTGTTTTCGGGACTGCCTGTTAAGTTCTACTTATCTTTGCCGACTTTAAAACAAGCAGGCTACGACCCGGGCCGCTTCAACTGACCCTCAACTGTAGCATTCACAATTTACTGAAATGAATTTCGATCGTAATACCGTCATCGGTTTTGTTGCCCTGGCACTGCTTTTCATTGGTTATTTCTACTTCACCACCCGTGAACAACAGGCCTACCAGCTTGAGAAAGCGCGGCTCGACTCCATTGAGCTGGCAAAGACCCCGCGCACTGATACTGCGCTGCAGCCGCAGCAACAGTCAGTTCCTGATTCTAACCTTCAGAAAACTGCAGCCGGATCTTTTTCCGCTGGCATTGGTGGAACGGAACAACTGACTTTGGTGAATACACCCCTCGTACGAATTGCCTTCTCCAACAAAGGTGGCCAGCCTACGTGGGTGGAGTTAAAGAAATTTAAAGGACCAGACAGCACCAACGTAAAGCTTGCAGCCTCCGACTTCGATAAGTTTACGTACACCGTCAATACTTCACCTGGTCAAACGGGTGACATATCCGAATTCTTTTTTACCGGCGGCAAGGTGATCACTAATCCCGACTCCTCTCAAACAATTAGTTACCAGCTTACGTCTGCGCAGGGAGGCACGCTTGTGCATCAGTACACAGTGCATCCCAATCAGTACCTCGTCGACTTCAACCTTGGTGTGAGCGGCAGCGGTCAAATGTTTACTGGTGGTGTAGTCAACTTCACCTGGCAAAACAGGGCAGTGCAGCTGCAGAAAGAACTCGGCTACGAAAAAACCCAATCGAAAATAGCCTTCAATGCAGGAGGAGATTTCGATGATGCAGCCGCTTCGGAAGGTGACAGCGAAACGTTTGAGGAATCGGTAAAGTGGATAGCAGTCAAGCAGCAATTTTTCAACACTACGTTTCTTGCCAGGAATAATTTTTCCTCGGGTAAAGTAGAATGGACAAGCCCGGAAACAGGCAATACTGTGGTTCAGGCGACCGCTAATCTCCAGGTGAAACTCCCTGCCGGCAACGGTAATGCTACAGTGCCGCTTGGTTTTTATTACGGACCATCAGATTATAAAATTTTAAAGCAGTACGGCAATGATATGGAAAACATGGTCGACCTGGGTAGTGGCGTGTTTGCTTTTGTTAAGTACATCAACCGCTATGTGATCCTCCCTGCTTTCGACTTCTTTCGCAAGTTTACCACCAACTACGGTGTGGTGATCTTACTTCTGACCCTTTTCATTCGTTTGCTCATTTCTCCCCTTAACTACAAGAGTTACCTCAGTAGCGCCAAAATGAAAGCACTTCGTCCGGAAATTGATAAACTGAAAGCAAAATACGGAGACGATAAGCAGAAGATCAGTATGGAGCAGATGAAAATATCCCGCGAAGCAGGGGTAAATATGTTTGGCGGTTGCTTACCTGCCCTGCTTCAGATTCCCATTTTCTTTGCCCTGTTTAGCTTTTTCAACTCTAACATCGCGCTGAGGGGAGAAAATTTTCTCTGGGCCAACGACCTGTCGCAATATGATTCAATTGCAAACCTGGGCTTCAATATTCCGTTCTATGGAGACCATGTAAGCCTGTTTACGATCACCGCAACTTTAACCAGCTTCTTTATTTCGATCTACAGTATGAGCTCTACGCCAGACCAGGACAATCCTGTGCTGAAGTATATGCCCTACATTTTCCCGGTAATCCTGCTATTCGTATTCAACAGCCAGCCAGCTGCCTTAACGTGGTATTACACCGTTTCTAACATTATCACTTTGATACTCCAGTTTGTTATTCAAACTTACATTATCGACCAGGACAAGATTTTGGCGAAGATGGAAGTGAATCGTAAAAAGCCTAAGACAAAATCTAAATGGCAGGAAAGAATGGAGCAAATGCAGGAGCAGCAAAAAACACTTCAGCAGCAACGTACCAAGAAATAGAGTACTATTACTCCATCTAAGGCGTTCGTGGAGGTTGATAGGCAACTAATTAAGCCACATGAGACGTCTCTATCACGAATAATTTTTTTATGAAACGTACTACTTTTCTTTTGTTGCTGACTTTTGTTACGTTTTCAGTGTTTGGGCAGAAAAAGTTTTCTGAAGGGGTGATTGCCTACGACATCGTTATCAATACTGGAACGGATAAGCCAAAGGCAGCTGATTTTTTTGATGGTGCAACCAGTACCGTCCACTTGAAAGGCGTTAAAAGTCGCACAGAAATGGTAAGCTCGCTTGGAACACAGTCTACCATTATAGACGGAACTAAGGACCTTGTCTTTATCCTGAAGGAATATGGTGAGCAGAAGTACTTGATTCAGTTAACACCGGCTAATTGGAAAGATGCTAATAAGAAGAACGACAACGTACAGTTTACATTTACAGAGGAAAGCAAGACCATCCTTGGTTACAAATGTTTGAAAGCCGTTGGAAAGCTGGCAGACGGCGCAACCTTCAGCGTATGGTATACAACAGACCTTATCCCGGAAAATAACGATTTTCAATACGTAAACAAATCGTTGCCAGGGTTAGCCATGGAGTATGAATCCATTTTGGGGAATCTCAAAATAACATACACAGTATCGAAAATTACTGCGGGACCTGTACCTGCAGCAAAGTTTGACATTCCTAAAGCAGGATTCCGACTTTTAACTTATGAGGAGAGCAAAGGACAGTAAAATTTATTGTCGTGTGAGCTACTTTAACGCTGCAAGGCAGAAGGACTGAACTTAATCCTTGACAGCGCCTGCTTCTTCTTTAACGGTAAAATGTAAGATGAATTTCCTTTTTGGTATGTCACGAGCGCATTCATCTGAATATACTTTCCTTCAGCCTTAGCAGCACTGAAGATGCTCATACCTCTATACTGGTAGCCAGTTTTTAAAGAAAAGTTCTTGTAGTTATAAGAAGGCTTGTGAGACAAAAGACTTTTTGTACTAATTACATTCTTTCTTCCGCCTCCACTTCCGAGGGTAGCGAAACCAGCTATAGAAACAGTAATCAGAAGAAGGGTGGTAAATTTTCTTTTTAATATGTAGGGGGACAGATTCATTTAGATAGCAAAAATAGGAAAAAATTTTAACATTTAAAACTTTTCATTCAGTTTTTTCCAACGTTAAGAGAAAGTTTACTCAAGCATTCCACAAAAACTTGGCTTTTTTTCTGCTATACACTAACTTGTATTAACTAAAGAGATGACCACAGACCCTTACAAAAACAATCAGGATAATATCAAAGTGCTTTTGAGGCATTTCGAGAACCTGCGTAATGGAAAATCATCAATGTTCCTCGAAGAAGATTCTTTTGAACAGATCGTG
>JBGTIL010000669.1:0-3045 GCA_041745695.1 Chitinophagaceae bacterium
TTCCTGCGCTCGATTCACTTACTACCCGTATACAGAACAAGTGAAGGCGTAGAAAACCTCGGGCATAACTATACAACATTTGCAGCCTGCCGGAAGGTGTTTGAAAAAAATGGTATCGTTATGATATTCAGTGAAGGACGCTGCAAAAATGAATGGCAACTGCGTGCGCTGAAAAAAGGTACAGCCAGGCTTGCTTTGAGTGCCTGGGAAAAAGGAGTTCCCCTCAGGGTAGTACCCATTGGTTTTAACTACAGCAGCTTCCGCAGTTTTGGAAAAGTGGTACATATACATGTGGGTGACGTGCTCGATAAAACGAGCATTGTATCAGCCGCTTCCGAAGGAAGGCAGCTGCTGCAGTTCAACAGCCTCCTGGAAGAACAGCTTAAGGGCCTGGTATATGACATAGACCCGGGCGACAGTAAAAAACGCGCCCAAAGCTTTCCCACCGGACACCAGACATTTAAAACAATACTTTTAGCCCTCCCGGGTTTTGCAGGCATGCTTTTACATGCGCCCCTGTATGCAGTGGTAAAACGCATCACTAACAAGATAGCTGACAATGACCACTACGATTCGGTGCTGGTAGCCCTGCTAACCCTGGTCTATCCTTTCTATTGGGCCGGGATCATTGCCATAGCTGCCCTTGCCGCTGGCAGTGTTGCCGCAGTAGTTACTTTTGTTCTGTTGCCCTTTACTGCCTGGGCTTACGTACAGGTGAAATAGCCTTCTCCTCTTCTGCATCCGGTGCCATTTAATCGCCCGGGTCAGGAACTGTTTGTGCCCGGGGGGAAAAAAACCGCAGTACCTTGCCTTTTTAAAATACTTCATATGTTACTGATAGTGCTGGGCATTATTGTTCTGGTTGTTTCATTTGCCATCAGTGCGGTGCCGAATATTGAAAGACCCGCAAAAATTGGTAAGCTGGCAGGGGTAGGATTGATCATACTGGGACTGTTCACCACGACTTTTGTACAGATAGATGCTGGCCAGGTAGGTGTTAAAAAACTCTTCGGCAACGTGCAGCCATCAATACTTAACAGCGGTTTGCATATAGTAAACCCTTTGATGGAAATAGAACAACTGGATGTACGCACGCTCAACTATACTATGAGTGGTGTGCACGATGAAGGAACAAAAACGGGTGATGATGCCATCAGGGTACTGACAGCCGATGGACTGGAAGTAACCATTGACCTGACGGTGCTGTACCGCGTGAGCCCCTCTGAAGCCCCGCGGCTGGTGCGTGAAACCGGAACAGATTATGAAAACAAAATTGTGCGCCCTATTGCCCGTACACGCATCCGCGACAATGCAGTTTACTACGATGCGGTAGCGCTTTTTTCAACGAAACGCGACGAATTCCAGACACGTATCTTTAAGGGGATTGAAGTAGACTTTAAAAAGCGGGGATTGTTTCTGGAGAATCTGCTTGTTCGAAACATCACCCTGCCTGCCGCTGTGAAAGGAACAATTGAACAGAAGATCCAGGCAGAACAGGAAGCACAGAAGATGCAGTTCATATTACAGAAAGAAAGGCAGGAAGCCGATCGTAAGCGGGTAGAAGCACAAGGTATAGCAGATTACCAACGCATCATATCTGAAAGTCTTACAGACAGGCAGCTGCAGTACGAACAAATTAAAGCCACGATGGAACTGTCGAAGAGTGCCAATGCCAAAATCATTATGATGGGTGGGAAGTCGGCACCAGTGATACTGGATGCAAAAAACTGATCATTGTTGTTCTGATGCTCCTCCCAGGCGTTATGTTGACCTAGTTAAGAAGGCTTGTACGCACAAAAAAAATCCCGGACAAAACTGCCCGGGACTAACACAATTATAAATTGATTACCCTAAAGCCACACGCTTAAACTCAATTACTTTAAGGTCTTTATCAATCGACTTTAAAAAGTCACCGACCGACTTGCTTCCGTCTTTAACGAAAGCCTGCGCAGTTAGTGTGCTTTCCTTGAAGAATGAAGTGAGCTTACCCTGTGCAATTTTGTCAAGCATTTCCTGGGGCTTTCCTGCCATCTTCGGATCTTGCCTGATCACATCAAGCACAATTGCCTTCTCTCTTTCCACTGTTTCAACAGGTACTGAAGATTCGTCAACAGCAACAGGATTCATAGCTGCAATCTGCATCGCAACATCTTTACCGGCCTCTCCGGCATCCTTGCTAAAGGCAACAAGCACACCCATACGGTAAGCACCATGAATGTAAGAAGCAACATAAGGCGCTTCTACACGCTCAAACCTTGCTACACCAATCTTCTCGCCAATAGAGGCCAACTTATCATTAATCAGTTCTGAAACCTTGGCTCCATTCACTACCACTTCGTTGAGCTCCTCGGCGCTTTTTACATCGTTGGCTACGGCGGCCTCGGCAATGCTTTGCGCAAAAGCTACAAAGTCGGCATTCTTGGAAACAAAGTCTGTTTCGCAGGAAATGGTGATGATGAAACCGGTTTTGTTATCAGCAGTTGTTTTTGCGAAAATGACACCTTCTTTTGCCTCGCGGTCGCTGCGCTTGGCAGCAACTTTTTGACCCTGCTTGCGCAACCAGTCGATTGCTGCTTCGAAGTCGCCATTGGTTTCTGTGAGTGCCTTACGGCAATCCATCATGCCTGCGCCGGTTGTCTGGCGGAGCTTATTAATATCCTGGGCTGTAATTGTTACAGTTGACATTGCTTAATTTTTGACAATTAGAAATTCGTAGAGAAAAATTGTTACCCGCGAACGGGACCTGCTGATGCTTTGTGTTCTTCAGTACAAGGGTGCGACGCAACAGGAGCTCCTTGTTGCACTGTTGCTGGTACCCAATAACTGGCTTCATCACTTAACAATGGGCTAATCAAAGGGTAAACTTCCGGCGTTCGTTGACAGGTATGACTACCTGCCTCCACCCGGACGACGCGCACCGCCTCCACCGCCGGCACCACCTGGGGTACGACGACGAATGCCACCTGCACCAGTGCCGCCACCACCTGGGCGTCCACCTGCTGCTCCACCACCGGGACCGCCACGACCTGCACCGCCACCCTGGGC
>JBGTIL010000670.1:0-5890 GCA_041745695.1 Chitinophagaceae bacterium
AGAATCGCTTTTCCGGTAAGCTTACAAATGGAAGCTACCTATATTCAAGATAGGTAACATGATAGCCGTCTATATCACCAGGAAGAACAATTTCCTTTTTTACCGGGTAGTTATCCTGGTCGTACACATATTTGAATTTAATTAGATGATTGCCAAAGTTGATGGAGGCCGTATTATTCATCGTAACTCCAAGATAATTGTTCTCAAGAGACACACTGTAACCCAGACCCAAGGCCGCATTTTCAAAGTAAAGTGAATTTGAGATGTTCAACCTGTTATAGGGATTTACCGACTGATCATAAGTGTAGGTTTTTGTAAACCTGCGCTCTGCGCCTGCATCGAACATCTTTGTGAGCTGCCTTTCAATGTTGCCGCCTTTTAAGAGATCAAGGGTATCAAATGAATGATTGTCTATTGGGAAGCCCCGCACCGTTGGAGTAGAATAAACCCTTCCATTATGATACTCATATTGAATGGCTTTGCTGGCGGGCTCCCCTGCCGTGTTCTTAACCGCTACAGAATCCTGCACCTTGCGGCCGTGGTTGTCGTACTTATAGTAAAAGTTTGTAACCAGGTTGGGGTGTATGGTTCGCACTGATGACAGGGACGCCGGTAACAGGCTTGCCCCGTTATAATTGAATGTGATTGTGCGCGTAAGAACAAATTTGGGATTGCTGACAGAAGAATCAATCGTTCCCAGAACGATCTTTTCGCAACGATTGTCGGGGCCGTAGCTAAATGTTCGTATATATTTAAGAGCCGGTTGCCTGGAGTAGAAGTACACTTCTCTGTTAATAAATTTCGTCTTTCGCTGAAACGTCGCAGTGGAAACGGCAAACTGTTCAAATTTGACATCATCAACCAACGGAGTTACTGTTTCGGTATGTTCTCTTTTGGTACATGAGCCCAGCTGTAAAACAAAAGCACTGAAGAAGAATGCGTTGCGTAAAAACATTTTTAATTAGTTGCCTGTTAAAGTAGCGGCTTTGAAATGAAAAATGAATTCTTCCCGTCACTATTTTGCAATCGGATCAAGAGATCCTGATGCTTGACACCAGGTTGGATCAGAGAATCCGCTAATACGGCCATTTTACTGTGCTCATTCCGTGTGAGCGATATGGTTTAAGGTTTACGAACCCTTTGCTGGTAAGCGGTCAGCAATTCAATCATACATTCCTGAGCTCGGAATGCCAACTTTCCAGGGCAAGAACACGCAGGATTCTACCGACCCCGTAAAAGACCTAAACATGCCTGCGGTGTAACGAGGAAATTTCTCAGAGCCGTGCAGATAATTTAAGTTTATCCCGAAGACGGGTAAAAAAACGCGATCTGTCCTTTTCATTTGTATTGCTGATCTGGGTGGATTTCCTAATTACATTTTCAATCATATCCTGGATATATAAAGTAAATCTTTCATCCTTTGTGAAGATGTAATTAATGATACTATGATTGAGAAATGTAATCATTTTGCCGTCGAGAACGGCATGAAAAGTATTGTCACCCAGCGCCACCTCGTTCACAAGCATAGTATAAGCCCCAGCCCCGGGTTTTGGTTCACCATTAACTTCAAGCTTCACCCCCAGCTCGGCCTGACGTTCGAAATGATTCAAAAGAAGTCCGATCTTATCATACAGGCACTGTATGTCTTCAGTTTGTTCAAACACCTTGGTTTCCTTGTAAAATTCTATTTGCCTGATGGTGCTGTTGATATTTTCTATATTCCAGATTTCTACTGTAGGAAACTGGTTGTAGGCCGCGATTATCTTTTTGCCGGTATCTAAATGCTGCGGTTCGGTCTTGGCCAGCGAAAATTTTTGCCCCCGCATTTCGTCGTAATGGAGAATAGACTTCCGCCAGAAGAAGCTCTTAAAGGCGCCCAATTCCGGGAAGTGAAATGAGGCATAGAATGGGATATCCTTTGTTAGATGGTAGGTATGAACCTCCTTAAAGCCGGCTATGTACTGCATTTGTTGCAGGACGTTTGCCAACCAATTTTCAAAATTAAAAGTACCTGCGGAAGCCAGGTTTCCGGAAAAGATAAAAGCGTCGGTTTGCAGGTGAAGAAACTGATCAAGTGAGAATTGAAAACGACTGGCAAGTTTTTGTACTTCTTCCAAACTGATTGGCTTCTCGCCACGGATGCGCCGGTAAGCACTGTCTGTACTTATGCATAACACATCGCTGATTTCCTCCACTAATGAAACATGTGCGGGGATGAGCGACTTAATTTGCTCAAATAAACTGTGTTGGAGATCAGCAGGTGCCAAGAGGAGTAGATTAAATATTAAAAAATACCTTAACCTCACATCAGCTTCAGGAGCCCCGTTTGTGTTCTTCAATAAATCTACTTCACATTCGGCGAAAAAAATAAAATTCGCAGATTGGACCATTGAAGGGTCTTTGTGAGTAAATCGTGCCTATCTGCGGCTGTTACACACCGTTAGGCTGCTGCAAACCTGACTAACAGCTGCCCAGGTGAGTAGTAAGCCGTTGCCATGGTAATAAAAGTTGCATCATCAAATAAGGCAGTTCGTTGGTGCAGCCAGTCTTGATGGACAGCCACAAATAAGTTTTACGCTCGGAATCCAGGTCAGATCATAAATTTCTTTGTTCTTGCTCTCATCAATTCAATTGCTTCCTGGCTGCTGGTGAACATGCTGTTGATATTCACGAGATTATCAGCCAGTTTATCGTATCGTTTAGTCATGAGATAACGGAAAATATGCAGGTAATGTATCCCATCAAACACGAATGCCCTGTTCCTTGAAATTGCTTCCTTCAGTTTCAGGAACTCGCCGGGCAATTCGGTATAATGTAGTCCTGGCCGCAGATGGTGAATGATGTGATAGCCGTCGTTCCAACAAGCCCTGTTGTATACTGTATTAATGCAATTGATGGAATTGGTATAAGCGTTCTCGGGATCGACAGGATCGACAAACGCATGCTGCGTCCAGTTTCCTGTCATGCTCGCCAGGCGGCTGAAAAACAAAGGAAGGATGAGCAGGACCACGGTTGCCTTTAGATGAATAAAGCACAGTCCAATCCACAGCAATCCGTAAACACATTCGCCCCATTTCAGCCGCCGATGCATTCGTTTCCTTTTGCGCACGTGCAGATAGGCAAGCGTATCATGAATACCACGAATCAAAAAAGTGAAAAAGTATTTCATAAAACTTTGGATACTATCGCGTTGGTATCCCATCGTGGAACTTGTGTCGTTCGGCATATTGTTTTCCATGTGGTGCATTCCAATGTGATGACTGAAATAACCCTCAGGTGCATGACCGAAAAAGGGACAGACAACCCAGGTCAGGTATCTATCCAGCCATTGATAGGGTTTTTTAAATGTTTTACGGTGACACATGCAGTGAAACATCAAACCAAAGCGACCCTTGAAATACAATTGGGAAAAATATAAGTAGGGAACAACCAATGCCCACCATAACCACCCACTGAACAAGCCACTGAAAAGTAAAAGGCCCGGCAGCATAACGAGTAGATGTATTAACGTGAGGAGATGAATAAATGGCAGGTCTCTTTTATCGCTGATTATTGTAAGCCACCATTTCTCGTAGCTGCTGTAGTTGAGCCTGGGCGTATAAACAGGATCTGTCAGAGGAGAAAGACTTTTCATGCTGTAAGTTTTAGAGGTCTTCCCGAAGCAATGAAGGGCCGTTCGCAGCCCGGCAGGCGAGGGCTATGTAAACAATCTTAGTTGGGATAATCCGCGTTTCAGGGTGTTGGAGTACTGTGGTGTTTTACAGTAGGTGGACCATCAAGTGGGTTTTTGAACCGGGTCAGATTATGGCCTATCGTAACGCTGCTCACGACAGGCCAGTGAACCGGCCACCCGGAAGATTGACAAAAGGATGCACCCTGTATTGGTGTAAATCGTTCTTACTTTTAGAGAATGTTGACTCCAAAAGATGCGTAGTACAGCGCACCAACAGTCGGGTTTCCAAAAGCGTTCTTGTAGTAGTGATTGGTGATATTTGTGCCGCCTAGTTTGATGACTGACCTGATCTTCGGGAATTTATAACTGACCTGGGCATCGGCTGTGGCAAAAGCATTCACATTCCCATTCGCCAACTCTCCTTCCCAGTAAAACGCATCCTGCCAGCGGAGGACCGTGCTAAAGCCAACTCTTTTGTTTTTGCCCATGCCTGAATTAGATATGCCTGCGTTTGCCCTGTACTTTGGCGTGTTGAATAGTACCTGGAACCCGTCCGGTACATCTGCCAGAATATCGGAGTAGGCATTGAAGAAGGCTGAGTAATTGCAGCGAAGCCTGTAATCGACACCTATACCAAATCCCCTTGCTTTTACTTTTGTACTGCTGTTGACGGCGGTAACCCATGTTCTTGAACTTGTAGACGACAGCGGTTGAATCAAGACATTTCTTCCTATGAAATCCTTGTACTGTCCCAGGTATCCGTACACATCGACAAGCAGGTTTTTGGAAAGCAAACCTTTATAGCCAACTTCGAAAGAGGTCATTTTCTCCGGCTTAAATTCTTTGTATATGTAAGGTTCAAGCCGACCTTTGATCATTTCGTATACGGGAAATTTGTGCGCATTCATAAAATCCATTACCCAGGGCAAACCACCCAGCAGGGTATAGCCGCCGACATTAAGCCGGAGGTATTTTTGCAAAGTACTCGCAAAACGATAGGCTGTCTGGTACGAAACCCGAATATTATTATCCCTGGCTACCTGGATCAAAGCGGTTGCCCGCGGGGTAAACTGACCTTGAAAATCCTCGTTTTTATCGTACCGACCTGAAGCCGAAAGGGTGAGTTTATCGTTGAGCATTTTTTTTGTGACTTGAGTATAGGCTCCGATTTCATTGAAGGTTATTGGTTTCAATGTATCGATGAACAGGGTGCCTTCGGAGTTTAGAATGTACTTTTTGATGTTGGCTCCCACAATGATATCTGCAAATTTTGCCAGGCTCGAGAGGTTGTACTGCCCCTCCGACATCCATAATTGTGACCTCTCCAGGAACCGCCCGCCATTTGGAATAGGAATTTTCCTGACCTGATCAAAAAGCTGTTTAAACTCGGGTGAACCAGGTTGCTTGCGTCCTGCGTCGGCAAAAGCTCTTCCTGCCTGGTGAGATGGGAGCGCATTAGTAAGTACTGCAGCTTGCGCCATTAATTCCGCATCTCTGTCAGACTTCCCCTCACCTTTGGCTGTCGCATAGGCTTGCTTGAAAACAGGCACTGTGACAGGGATGAATGCCCCGGTGTATTGAGGGTACCAGCTTGCCCGAGGATCAAGAGAATTGAAACTACGCTTCGTGGCTTCGTTCAGGTATTGTGCGGAGATGGTGGTACTGTAAGCCTCGCCTGCATCTTCCTGAGTGGTATAGGTTCTCAAAAAGCCATTTGGGTGCCTCAGCTCCAGTTTGTACTGTCCAATCTTGATGCCCCTAAAGGCATAACGGTTGTTGCCTGTATACACGGTGTTCCCTATTCCCCAGAAACCCATTAGCTGCGCTTCAAGCTTGTTGGTCAGTTTATAATGCAGCGCCGCTGATAACTTTAGGTTTTTCGTTTCCGGATCCACCATATCGATCTCATTATAGCCGGTTCTCGATACCATTTGTGGTGATTGTAAAAACGGACTCAGTATAGGCTCCAATGCTGGGTTGGCGGCAATAGCTGCACCGAGGAAAGGTCTAATGTCGACGCTGGTTTCGTCGCCATATACATTTACGCCATCATAGTTAGGGTCTGTGTTCCTGTTGCCGGGAACTACCTTACCTAAATTTCCCAGTCGCCGGTAGTTACTGCTGTCGTTCGCAAGCCAGTCGTGGGCGCTGACGTACTGACCACTGACCTTAAAAGCGAATTTATTTTTAAACGCTTTTGCCCATCGCAAAGAAACA
>JBGTIL010000671.1:0-3048 GCA_041745695.1 Chitinophagaceae bacterium
AATTTATGCCTTATTAAAATCAATTTTATGCAGGGAGTTATTCTTCTACTTCATACAGGCTCGACCTTCGCTCGTCAGAAGTTTTAAAAATATTTCTGTAAAACGGCTACATTTAGACCGCTGGCGTGTTGAACCGGGAACGGAGCACCTATCCGACTATTGACCCGGTGGTTTGTAGCAATCACTCAACAGTATACGCATCCCCTGTGAATCTTTTTCGTCGAACGCTTTTGCTCCTGGTGTAAACACGTTCAATTACGCAAAATTTCGTTTATATGTTATATAAGGATGCCAAAAGAAGGTTGTTTGTTTTACTCCACCCGGAAATCGAAAACACCAAATGGGATAAAACATTCAATGCTTTTATTATTGGACTTATCATCCTGAATGTAATTGCGGTGATGCTAGAAACCGTGCCCTCCATTTATGAACCCCACAAAATCCTTTTTAAATATTTCGATATTGTTTCCATCGTCATTTTTACACTGGAATATGTATTGCGCGTATGGACCTGCAACCACGACCCCAACTTCAGCCATAGCGTACACGGACGCATCAAGTACATATTTTCCTTTGGCGCATTGATAGATCTGCTGGCAATCCTGCCTTTTTATCTGCATGTATTTGTGGGATTTGATTTGCGGGTGTTGCGCATACTCAGGCTGCTTAAGTTTCTACGGTTGTTCCGACTG
Organism: Chitinophagaceae bacterium; assembly: GCA_041745695.1. Lineage (GTDB taxonomy): Bacteria > Bacteroidota > Bacteroidia > Chitinophagales > Chitinophagaceae > Flavisolibacter. The sequence goes on from JBGTIL010000671.1 coordinate 693, forward strand.
ACAGCTTACATGAATTCTACGCGGTTGCTGGTCAATGTATTTAAAGCCATTAAAAATGATCTTTTACTTAGCCTTGTGCTTACCTTATTCCTGATTGTTATTTCTTCCTGCCTGGTGTACTTCTGCGAACATACAGTGCAGCCCGAACAGTTTACCAGTATCCCCGGTACCATGTGGTGGAGCGTAATTACACTGACCACCGTAGGCTATGGCGATATGTATCCCATCACCAACCTTGGACGCATACTTACCTCGATCATACTGCTGGCAGGAGTAGCCTTATTTGCACTGCCCGCCGGAATCATAACTGCCGGGTTCCTGGATGAAATCAGAAGGGTGCGCAACCTGAACAAGATCTTCAAATGCCCTCACTGCGGTGGCGAACTGCCGGAAAGCGCACATCACTAATCGCCCGACGTTCTGTGCCCCATCAGTTAGCCGTACATTTATCCAAATAACTGTTTTGAAGGCACAACGCTACTATTCGCTTGATGTTTTTCGCGGGGCTACGGTAGCCCTCATGATCCTTGTAAACAACCCCGGTAACTGGGCACATACTTTCAGTCCACTTAAACATGCTCCCTGGCACGGACTGACCCCAACCGATCTCGTATTTCCTTTTTTTCTTTTTGCAGTGGGAAACGCAAGCGCTTTTGTGCTCCCACGGCTGGAAGCAGCAGGACCTGCCACCTTCTGGAAAAAAGTGATCAAAAGAACAGCACTCATTTTTTTGATCGGGCTCTTTCTAAACTGGTGGCCTTTTGCAAGGTGGGAAAACGGCGAGCTGCTGGCAAGCGGCTGGACCTGGACCACAGACAGCAAATTATTCGGTGTGCGCATCCTGGGGGTGCTGCAACGCATCGCTTTATGCTACTTCTTTGCCTCGGTACTCATTTATTATCTAAAAGCCCGCGGCGCTTTTTTAGCCGGTCTGATACTACTCCTTCTCTACTGGTTATACTGCGTACTTGGCAACCCTGCAGATCCTTACAGCTTGAAAGGGTGGCACGGAACAGCAGTGGATCTCGCCCTGCTGCACGAGGCGCATATGTACAGGGGCGAGGGCATTCCTTTCGACCCTGAAGGACTGATGAGCACCATACCTGCAATCGTGCAGGTGATATTGGGATACCTCGTGGGAGACTACATCCTGAAGAACAGTGCCGCGGCGCAAGCCAACCCGATACCGCTGCCGGCTGCAGATCAGAGTGTTGCTTCGCAGGAGCAAGTAAAAGTCAATAATCAGCAATTTATCTACCGCATCGTGGCCGGGCTCTTTGTGGCTGCCACCGCTTTTCTGATCGCCGGCTATACCTGGGGACTGTCTTTTCCTGTCAACAAAAAGATCTGGACCTCCTCTTATGTGCTTGTTACTACCGGTTTGGCAACCGGTATCCTGGCTACGCTTGTTTACTTCATAGAGATCCGGGGCCTGCGCAGCTGGTGGACCCGCTTCTTCGATGTGTTTGGAAAGAACGCCCTCTTCGTTTTTGCACTCAGTGCTTTTTTGCCCAAAGGACTGCGACTGATTCGCATACCCAATGGCGTTAGCGACACCGGAGTAGCACAATACGTCAGTCCATGGAACTGGCTGTATGAAAAGGTTTTTAAGTTTGTGCCCGGTGCTCAGGAGATTGGTTCTTTGCTTTTTGCACTCACCGTCATTCTTTTTATGTGGGCAGTATGTTACTGGATGGATAAGCGCAAGATTTACGTGAAGGTTTGATCTGGCAGGTGCTGTTTTGAAGTTGGAGGCTGCAGGCAGCTGTTGGAATATGGAGCGAGCTGGCTTGAGGGAAAGTCCTGAGTTATGAAACTCAGGACAGCGGTCGTTTATAGTTGGTAAAGGTCAACGCTAGGTAGAAGCGGCAGCATCTCATGCTATCGTACCATCTTTTAGAAGTTTCGGAGTCGCCGTATATTACTTTATGGATAAGCTAAAGATTTACGTGAAGGTTTGAGGTCTGCAGGCAGGGCAATGGAGGCGTTATTTGGATGGTTAAGGAGCTAGTCTGAGGGGAAAGTCCTGAGTTAGGAAACTCAGGACAGCGGTCGTTTAAATTTTGTAGGGGTTAACGCTAGCCTGGAGCGGCCTTCTGATGCTATCGTAGCGTCTTTTGAAATTTCGGAGTCGCTGTCCTGAGCTTCCTAACTCAGGACGAACTTATGGCAGTGTGTTAGTGGATGGATAAGCGAAAGATTTGCGTGAATGTTTGAGGGCCCGAGTGCCATTGGATTAAGGTCTGCAGGCAGGGTGACGGCGGCGTTGTTTGGATGGTTGAGGAGCTTGCTTGAGGGAAAGTCCTGAGTTAGGAAACTCAGGACAGCGGTCGTTTAAATTTTGTAAGGGTTAACG
>JBGTIL010000672.1:0-5160 GCA_041745695.1 Chitinophagaceae bacterium
TGCGAAGGTGGAAAAATATAAATCGATGTCGTCCTGTACCCCTTGTTCCTGGCCGGCACCGGCACCGGTGGCGCCGAGTGTACCAAACCCGTGGGCATCATCAACCAGCAGGCGGAACTCGAATTTTTGCTTCAGCGCAGCGATCTCTTTTAATTTGCCCTGATCCCCTGCCATTCCAAAAACTCCTTCTGTGATCACCAGGATCCCGCCCGCCTTTTGCTTGTCGATCAGCGCAGTGGCGCGCTGTAGCTGCTTGTCTAAATCTTCCAGGTCGTTGTGTTTGAATACATACCGGTGACCCGTGTGTAGTCTTAGTCCGTCGATGATGCAGGCATGACTTTGAGCATCATACACAATTATATCATGGCGGCCACACATCACGTCGATCAGGCTGACCATTCCCTGGTAGCCGAAATTCACCAGGATGCTGTCTTCCTTCATCACAAAGCTTGCGAGCTCGGCCTCCAGTTGCTCATGGAGATTACTGTTTCCACTCATCATTCTCGCACCCATCGGCATCGCCAGCCCAAATTCCTTCGAGCCTTCTGAATCTGCTTTTCTTACTTCAGGATGATTGGCAAGCCCCAGATAATTATTTAGGCTCCACACGATCATCTCCTTGCCGCGAAATTTCATCCGGTTGCCGATGTCACCTTCCAGTTTAGGAAACGCAAAATAACCATGTGCCCGTTCGCGGTGCTGTCCGATAGGTCCGTAGTTTTTCACAAGTCGCTCAAAAATATCAGCCATAAACTATGTATGAATTTAGATGTATGATTAGTAACAATGCCGCTTGAAATAGGTTGCTCAAAGGAGCTGATTTAACGAAGACCGGGTGAGGGTCAGCATTAACCTTTATCCCACAGAGCTACCGCGCCCGCTGTATTGAGCTGCTTTTGTCGGGCATAAAGGTAAGGCAGCCGGCGTGAAGGGCAAAAGCAGATGAAATTATTGTGAATGTAACTTTATAAGCCCTTAACAAACTATATTGCCCGCATGAAGAAACTGTGTATGGCCTTAGGTTTTATCAGCCTGGTACTGGCTGCTGCTGCACAAAACCGTCCGAAGCTCATTGTAGGAATGATGATCGACCAAATGCGCTGGGACTATTTAAACCGTTATGCATCCCGCTATGGCACTGGTGGTTTTAAGCGCCTCGTAAATGAAGGCTTCAATTGTGAAAGAGCTTTTATTCCTTATACTCCAACTTCAACCGCCCCTGGTCATGCCTGCGTGTACACCGGCAGCGTTCCTGCCATGCATGGTATTGCAGGAAATGCCTGGTACGATAAAACCGCCCACCGCAGCGTATATTGTACAGAAGACGACAGTGTACAAACCGTGGGGAGTGCAAGCCTTGCCGGGAAACAATCACCAAAAAATTTGTGGGCTAACACCGTAAGTGACGAGCTCCGTTTAAGTAATAATTTTCGCAGCAAAACGATCGCCATCGCATTGAAGGACCGTGGCTCCATTCTACCCGGCGGACATACAGCCAATGCTGCTTACTGGTTTGACCCTTCTATCGGATCGTTTATTACAAGCACATTTTACATGTCTGCCTTGCCACCGTGGCTCACTGGCTTTAACGCCAAAAAACTTCCGGATACCTACCTGAAGCAAAACTGGAAACCACTCTATGCGCTCAACACTTATGTGCAAAGTACCGCTGACGCAAAGCCGTATGAAGATGTAATACCCGGTGAAGACAATGTATTTGATCATGTAACCGACAACATCACGGTTAATCCCTACGGCACTTTTCTACACCTGCCCGGCGCTAATACCTACACATTCGATATGGCAAAAGCAGCCATAGCAGGCGAAGGGCTGGGTAAAGATGACTTTACCGACATGCTGGCACTGAGTTTCAGCGCAACAGATTATATAGGCCACCGATTTGGTCCGAACTCTGTTGAAGTGGAGGACATGTACCTGAGATTTGATCAGGATCTTGCCAGGTTTTTAACTCACCTCGATGCTACCGTCGGCAAAGGTGAATACCTGATCTTTTTGACAGCAGATCATGGCGTGGCCCACGTGCCAGGTTTTGCACATGAAAACAAGTTACCCGCGGGCTTAGCTGATGACCTGGTGATTGGAAGACAGATAAATGATTCGGTACAAAAAGCTTTCGGGCTTACCAACCTAATTGAGCACATCGCCAACTACCAGATATACCTGAACGAAAATGTACTGCAGCAATGGAAAGGAAACAGATCAGAAATAAAAGCGTACATCTTGCGCAAGCTGTTACAACATCCAAGCATTTCGCAGGCAGTTGATCTCGCACAGCCGCAGGAAATGAGTTTGCCGCCAGAAGTGCAATCGATGATAGTGAAAGGCTACAACCAAAAACGAAGCGGCGACCTGCAGTTTATCTTCAAGCCTCAGTGGTTTGATGGTAGCGTGCGGGGTACAACGCACGGTGTCTGGAATCCTTACGACAGCCACATACCCATGCTTTGGTTTGGGAAAGGGGTGAAACCTGGAAAACTATACCGCGATGTGTACATGACAGACATTGCACCTACACTGGCAGCTATGATGGGTATACAGCCTCCCAATGCTTCCATAGGTAAAGTGATTGAAGAGCTGCTACCCGCGGCTGTAAAACCTCAAGTTCAATAATGTAAAAAATTGTGGATTGACATAACCACATCGCCTTGATGGAATGATCTTAAGGTGCCGCAGAAAGAGTATGTGTATTTTGGGTTGCAGGCGTCGGCGTCGAAGACGGTCATAGGGTTAAACATTCTTTTCCGTTAAATATTTCCAGTAGCGCCTGGGCATATGTTGTATATGCAACTTTGTATTTTTGCGTGCAGCAATGTTCACACTCTTAAAATACTGTTGCCATAATTGCTGGTACATTTCTTCGCCTTCGCCATACACGGCGGTTATATCGGTGCCCCTGGCTGATTCCGCGGTGAACTGCAAGCTTACTTCGCTCACTTCTTTTAGATCATAGTAAATGCCGGTCTTCCGCCTGGCATCGTAAATGAGCCATCGTTGATCAGCGTAGCGTTTTTTAAAATGCACACCGATCAGCGGGAGCACGTTATAGTCTGGTTCTATGATGGCGTAGTATAGCTCGTCTGCTGTTTTTTTAAAACGTACAAAAGCCTCCATGCGGTGCTTTTCACGCCAGACTTTTTTTGCCGTTTGGGTAATGGTTATAACAGCCGTATTACTGTAGTCCTGCTCCATGAATACAGGAGAAGAAAACACATACTGAATATAGTGCAGCAGGTGATTTTCAATACCCGGCAGTTCCGATAAAAATGTACGGTACAGATGCTGCTGGGCCTCTATTGTCAGTTTTCGCTTTAAGCCTTTCCACAAACGGTCGGAGTTGATGAGATTGGTGTGCACGGTATGCGTAGCGCCAAAAATGTTTTCATTGACGCTTGCACGGAGCGCGATAACGGCATCGGTATATTTGTATTCGTAGACATCAAATACGGCGCATAAAAAGCCCTCGAAGGATCCATCATACACCAAACTTTGCATCTTAAAATAATTGCATTTGCGGAGAATGATTGGCTGCGTATTTACTATGAGAAGAACTAAGAATAAAATTGCGTATTTGCTGTGGTGAGTAGTCCTTCCGTGTAAAACCACTGATTTTGGTGTTCACAAAATACTGCGCCCGGCTTGCTGCAATGTTGAATTTCTTGAGATGCTCCCATGTAAGTTTGGAAAACTTTCTTGCTTCCCAGATTTTTTGCGCAGATTGAATCCCAATTCCAGGGATTCTTTTTAATACTTCCAGGTCGGCTTTGTTGATGTCAACCGGAAACTGATCAAGGTTACGAAGCGCCCATGAAAGCTTGGGATCGATTTCCATATCGAGAAACGGTTGATCGGTAGATACTATTTCGTCTACCCCAAAACCATAGAACCGCATCAGCCAGTCTGCCTGATATAACCTGTTCTCACGCACCATGGGTACCGGTGTACCAATGGCTGGTAAACGGTTGTCGTTGGAGATCGGCACATAACCGGAATAATACACCCGTTTTAGGTTCATGCCTTTATAAAACGCATTGGACAGCTTCAATATTTGAAAATCATTTTCCGGCGTTGCGCCAATCACCATCTGTGTACTTTGACCCGCCGGGGCAAAAAGAGGCGCTTTTTTAAATTGCTTTTTTTCTTCTTTATTGGCAATGATTTCATTCTTGAGATAGATCATAGGGTTGATCATATCTTCCTGCTTTTTGTCTGGCGCCATCAGCAACAGGCTTTCCCTGGTTGGCATTTCAATATTTACACTAAGACGGTCAGCATATAATCCTGCTTCTTTCAATAATTCCTCTGAGGCTCCAGGAATCGTTTTTAAATGGATATAACCATTGAACTTTTCCTCGGTCCGCAATTTCCTCGCAATTTTTACCAGCCGTTCCATAGTATAGTCGGCACTTGAAAAGATGCCTGAACTCAAAAACAAACCTTCTATATAATTGCGGCGATAAAAGTTGATGGTCAGGTCTACCACTTCCTGCACTGTGAAGGCCGCCCGCATTACATCATTACTCTTCCGGCTGACACAATAAGCGCAGTCGAAAATGCAATGGTTGGTAAGCAGAATTTTAAGTAACGATACACAGCGTCCATCTTCGGTATAGGCGTGGCAGATACCCATACCCTCCGCATTACCTAAGCCCTTATTTTCATTCTTTCTTTTACTACCGCTTGACGAACAGGAAACATCATACTTCGCAGCATCTGCAAGGATAGAAAGCTTTTGTAAAACCCGTTCATTCATGTAAAAAATTCAACCACGAATTTACTAAATTCTGTAGCAAAGAAAGCTTAAAGTAAGTGTCAGTGAGTGCTGTTTCAAACATAATTCTCAAGCTATGAGCTTTGTTTAATGGAGAGACTGCTATAACAAAATAACTTCAACAGAATGACCAGTATGTTGGCTTGAAACAGATTTAGACGGAAAATAATGAAAGTGATCAGGCAGGCAGAATGATCGTAAAAACAGCTCCTTGTTCCGGCACTCCTGCAGCGTAAATAACGCCACCATGGTGCTCAACGATTTTCTTGCAGATCGCCAGCCCTATGCCGGTGCCTTCATATTCACTTTTGCCATGAAGACGTTGGAAAATCTGAAAGATCTTGCCAGAATATTCTTCTTCAAAACCAATC
>JBGTIL010000673.1:0-3901 GCA_041745695.1 Chitinophagaceae bacterium
CATCAACGCCTACTTCGTCTATAGGCTGCAGCGTAATTTCGGTTGCGAGTTCGGGTGTTTGCACACGGGTGAAAAAATCGTATTTCGCTTTTAATACCAGGTATTGCGGAAGGTATCTTCCTGCCTGTCGCATCATCCATACCGGTGGTCGCTCTACTACTTCACCCTTCAAAGCCCTTAATAAAAGATCGTTTTTTAAAACACTCATTCTTTATATGTTTGATTGCAACAGATAACGGCAGTGCCTGTTGTTAGCGGTTTACACCTGTGAAATGCGCGATTGCCCGCTGCACCAGTTCTTCCTTGCCTGTTACATGTGCCACGATGATTCGTTTGTTCAGGTACTGCCGAATGGCTTCGGCTGTTGTTTTGCCAATAGCAAATACTTCGGTTTGTTTGGGGATCTTGTTAGTAGAAAAAAAACTATTCACTGCACTGGGACTGAAGAATAACACGGCGTCGTATTCTTTAGTCAAAACGGTGGGTCGTTCCTGGGTCTCGTAAACAATCACCTCTTCCACCATCCCACCTTCTGAACGAAGCTTATTGGGCAACTCGTCTCTGCGTATGTTCCCACAAAAAAACACTGCTTCTTTTACGCCATCATCAACCAATCGTTCTGCAAGTCTTGCAGCACTTTCACCAGTAGCTACAATCCTTGCTGTGGGCAGCTTTTCGAGAATCAATTTCTTTGTGGTGTTACCGATGCAGTATATGTTCCAATGAACAGGCGCTGTGACCACGGTTGTTACAGCATCTACCGCATTCATGCTGGTGAATATGACTGTGCGGGTTTCACCTGCTATCTCCCGAATACGGTCTGTAATCACTTCTGTGAGTACCGGATGGGTATCTATGAAAGAAAGTTCTTCAATAATGATTCCCTGTGTTGCAGCCTCCTGCACCAGTGCTTTGGAAATGGGCCGGGTACACAGTATGACGCGCTTATTGTCTTGCATGCTGTATCGTATCTATAATGTGACGGGCTTCCGGGTTTTGCAACAATTCGTCTGCCATCATTTTGCCGAGGTGTGTAGTGGCATCCCCGGGAACCCACCTGTTTACACTGATGCTGGTTTTGCCGTCAGTGCTGCAAAGGTTGCCTTTAAAAATAACGCCTGCGTCGTGTATTTGTGCCAGTGCGCTAACCGGGGTAGAGCAACCACCCATCAGCACACTCAAAAATTCTTTTTCCAAACCGGTGCAAAGGGCTGTGTGCTCATGGTTCAACAGCTGGCAAGCCTCGAATGATCCCGCATCATTTTCCCGGCACACAACCATAATGGCCCCCTGCGCCGGTGCGGGAAGCATCCAGTCGAGGTCTAATGATTCTTGCGGCCGTAGATTAATGCGCTCTAATCCTGCGGCTGCAAAGATCGCTCCGCTCCAGTTGCTTTCTGCCACTTTGCGCAGGCGTGTATTTACATTGCCACGGATATTTTCTACCTGGTGCAAGGGATAGCGATTCAGCCATTGCGCCCTGCGCCTGACGCTGCTGGTGGCAACGATGAAGGGTGGAGGAGGAGGGGTGTTACCATGTGTGGTTTCCGAAACTGCATGATCCAATGTCGAACCTTTCTCGGCTGAACGTTGCTTGTTGTTCAGGGCTGATTCCACTAAGTCTTTACTGCCTTTGTACACCAGAATGTCTTTGTAGGAAGCCCGCTCTAACACAGCTGCCTGCCTGATACCCGCGGCCAGTTTCGTAGGTACATCCTTCATGGAGTGAACGGCAATGTCTATGCGTTTATTCAGCAACGCAGTGTCTAAAGTTTTTGTAAAGATGCCCTGAACGCCGAGGTCGTAGAGTGGAGTAACAGTGTTTAAGTCTCCTTCGCTTTTGATGTACACCAACTCTGAAGCAATGTTACCTTCCTTTAAAAGGGATTGTACCAGGCTTGCCTGCCATACGGCCAGTTGACTATCCCTGGTGCCGATGCGTAAAACACTATTCATTAGTTAGAAGCTTCAGCACTGATAAAAGCGTTGATAGCAGCAATGTACTGGCAACCTCTCTGGTTCTGCACCCTGACTTTGCCTGCAGTATCATTGATCACTCTCTGAATGCGCCCGTCCATCTTCTTGGGGCAGGAAGCAGCGTACTGCGATTTTGTATAAATCGATTTGAGTGTTAATTTCAGATCCTTCAGCATTGGCACATGCTTACGCATCTCGCACCAGTTGACAAACTCCTCCATCAATGTTGCAATAATGATCTTTGCTTTTGGCACTTCGGCCTCGCGCTTTTGCAGTGTTTCGTCTTTAAGCCTGGAGAGATCGTCAACGTTAATCAACTGCAAGTTGGGTAAGTGATGTGCGGTGCTTTCTACATTATAGGGTATCGACAGATCAATGATCAGTTTGTCGCTACCACCTTCGAGGTGCTTCCGTAAAATCGTTGGCTCCTCAGCGTTAGTAGCTACCAGTATGATATCGGCTCTATCAATTTCCTGTGCAAGCTGTTCTATCGGTGCGGCGTACAAGCCCAGTTCTTCGGCCAATTGCGCCGCCTTTTCCGGAGAGCGGTTTACCAGGGTTATGTTTGTTGTACCCAGGTAGTCAACAAGGTTTTTGCAGGTGTTGCGGCCAATCTTTCCTACACCCAGCAGCAAAATATTTTTCGCTGAAGGTTGCACTACCGTTGCTTTGATAAATTGAACGGCAGCAAAGGAAACAGATACCGTACCTCCGCTTAATCCCGTACCATTTTTAATCATTTTAGAAGCCTGTAAAACCGAGTTTACCAAACGTTCTGTGAATGAGTGTATGAAGCCCGCCTGTTTAGCAAACTTGAAAGCTGTCTTTAACTGACCTACTATTTCGTAGTCACCCAGGATCTGTGAGTCCAGTCCGGCACCAACGCTGAATGCATGGCTAACTGCAGCGAGTCCGTTTTTTATATATGCCGAACGCTGAAACACGTCCGCACTTCCGGTGGTCTGGCTGCACAGCAGGTCAATCAGTTGCTGGCTGCTATTGGCGAATCCATAAATCTCTGTGCGGTTACAAGTAGATAGTATAAAGAGCTCGTTCAGTCCGGCTGCTGCTGCCGTTTGTAAAATGGTTGTGTATTGTTCTGATCCAATGGCGAATTGACCACGGGTGGAAGCATCCGATTTTTTATAGTTGATACCGGCTACAAAAAAATTTTCTATGTTCTTGAAATAGTGGGATTCCATTCTTTGTTCTTGGTAAACGCTCCGGTTGCAAAAGTAATTTGGGATGGCGGAAGAATAGGTGAACCTCTGTCACCCATGTGTCATTTAGAAACATGAGTTTCATCCATATAGTTTCGGATGTTTTACAATAGATTCATTTGTCAGCAACTTGCACGTTCCCTCTTTACTTTTGCTGCACATTCTAACAAGGTAAAATGAAGAGAGCAGTAGTTCTGATGAATTTAGGTTCCCCCGATTCCACGAGCGTTCCGGATGTGCAAAAATACCTAAAGGAGTTTTTGATGGACGAGCGCGTGATAGACAAGCCGCTGTGGCTCCGTACTTTGTTGGTCAAGGGGATCATTGTTCCTTTTCGTGCACCCAAGTCTGCTGCTGCTTATAAATCTATCTGGACCGAAAACGGATCGCCGCTCATTGTGATCAGCAAGGAACAGCAGCAAGCCCTCGACAATGAACTAACAGAGCCGGTAACAATTGCTATGCGGTACGGAACGCCGTCACCTCAGGACGCCTACCGTAAACTGGTGGCCGAAAATCCCGACCTAGAGGAGGTGATTGCCGTGCCGCTGTATCCGCACTATGCTATGAGCTCTTATGAGACCGCAGTGGAATATGCAAGGGAAGTGCACAAAAAAGGAGGTTTCGATTTCAGGCTCACCTTTATAAAGCCATTCTATAACAACGATGTGTATATTGAAGCGCTCGCAGAAAGCATTCAACCT
>JBGTIL010000674.1:0-5736 GCA_041745695.1 Chitinophagaceae bacterium
GCAGGTTCAACGCGCACAGTAGCAAAACCTGCGCTTGCTGGTTCGATCCCGCACAGCGTAGCAAAAAAATCGTAGTTCGGGCTGGAACTCCAGGCATGACAGTCGGACCGCGTAGGATCAGGGTTTTCTGCGAAGGTGGTAAGCCCGATCTTCAGCATATCGCGCCATGGTTTTAACTGACCATAATACATGTTACCCATGCCCGCTTTTTTCAGGGCCCGCGTGAGATAGAAACGGTAGAAAAATGTTGCCTGGCTCAGGGAGGTATCATACAGCACCTTTTTCATCACTGCTTCAGACTCAGCCTGGGGCACGCTTCCGGTGAGGACACCCATGATACCGGCATGCTGACTGAAAGAATTTTTTTGTGGCGTGTTGGCCATCAGTCCCCTGGCTCGGTCGAAGCATTGCTGGTACACGCCTGATCGCACCTGTGCAGCGAGTTTGCGGTAATGAGCTGCTTCAGCACCTTTACCAAAATGATCGAAAAGTACAGCAGCCTGCTCGAGCGTATACACATACTGCAGCGAAATGATTGAGGAATTGCCGTCCTCTGCACCATCGGCAATACCATTGTTGAAAGCAAGATTCCAGTCTACAAAGTTCCACCACTTCATCGGCCCCAGCATATTTCGCTGTTGATCTATCCTTTGCTCATACCAGTTGAGCACGCCAGCTACCGGCACCAGGAATTGTGCAACAAAGGCATCGTCGTTGCGGCGCATCAGGTAGTCGTGTACCATCGATATCCAGTACAACGAGAAGGGTGGGATCACCTGCAGGCGATTGCTTGGATAACGACCCTGCGTCAGTCCCTCAGGCACACGGGAATTGTTGAAATCTATAAGAGCCTTGCGCATCAGACGGTCGTCGCCGGTGACGTACAACGAGATCAGCGCCTGTATCCGCGTGTCGTCCTCATATTGCAGTTGCTCGTAATAGGGACAGTCGTAATAGGTTTCGCCCGCGCACAAACGGGCAGTACGCCAACCCACATCCCATATTGCTTTCAGGGAGGTGTCGTTGCTGGTGAAAGAAGATTTTATTTCAAAAGGATAACCGGTGTACATACCATAAAAATCATGGATGACGAGGGCTTCATTTTTAGTGACAATGTCGAGCTGGATGTAGCGGTAGGTGCGCAGCCAAAGTGGGCGAAAGAGGCGGTCAAGACCCCCGTCGGGAAGGAAGATATCGTAGTTGCCGATGATTTCTTTTCCTGCAATGTCGTTTCTGTTACCCTTCATTCCCTTTTTATCAAACAGGGCTTCTGCATAGGTTTGTTTGATGGCTGCACCCTTTCCTTTGCTCACTTTCATTTCGGGATAAGCAACGGTATTAAAAGTTTGATCGAGTAGAATACTCACGCGCTTGTTAGGAGGGATCACCAGGGATGCGTTGCCTGCCAAAAAGCTGGCTGTTGCCTCGATTCCTGTTGATCTTTTCACCAGCGGAATGCGCTGCAGGCTTTCCTCCATCAGGGGTATGTTGCGCGGCACGAGGGTCCAGTAGTTGTCGGTGCCATAGCCAGCTCCAACAGGGCTTGTTACGGATTTCGTGTTTGCCCAACCTATGTCGTTAAAGCCTGCTTTCTCCCAACCCCAGGGGTAGAGAGCGGCCTGTACACTGTCGCCTGGACCAATGACCATGTATGTCTTCAACCGCCGTCCGTTGTCGATAGAGCAGGGCGTGTAAGCTTTGTTGTGAAACACCTTCCATCCCTTACCGGTATTTACCACGGATTCCTTTTCTGTGTTTCCCTGCATTACAAATGCGGTTTGATTAGAAACCTGTGCAACCGGTGCATATACGCCCATGTTCCAGACCAGTGCAGCCACGACGTTGACGCCGTTTTGCAGGAAAGGAGCAATGTCGACAGTTTCGAAATACCAGTTATACAAATCACCACGTGCAGGACCATTGCATACCGACTTGCCATTCACAAACAAGCGGTAGCGGTTGTCGGCACTGAGGTGAACAATGAATTTTTCGGGCTTCTGCGGCAGGGAAAAAGATTTACGAAAATGATACACCCCATAGTCCTTCTCTGGCACATTGGGCACAGACACCCAGGTGGCCGGCCACCGCCGGAGCAGCGACGGAGTGATTAACGAGGTATCCTGGGCATGCAGGTTTATATTGAACAATAGAACGAACCCGAACAGCAGTCTTTGCATGAAGCTTATGTTGTTAGTCATGACCCTTGATTATAATACTTGAGTTGAACGAGGTTAGAGGGAAGCGGTTTTTTATTCCAGTGCGCATGAATCGCCAATGCACTGCCGAGTGCTGAGGCCTGGGCCATGGAAGCAGCAAACACTTCCAGTCCCGGGAATGCGGCGGAAAGCATGTTCATGTAAACCTTGTTATCACTAAATCCTCCATCCACAAAAATACGTTTCACTTCCTGGGTAAGCACCAGGTTGGAAGAACGCTGCTGCAGGCAAACAAGGTCCCAGACAAGCTGGTGGTAGGCCTGTGTAGCATCGCTAAATGTACTTAGGTCCCGCGCGGAAAATAGGTCTGTAGTTACTGATTCAGTAAGACTGGTGTCGGTTGGATCTGGAAGGGCTCCATGCGTACCAAACCAGGCAGCATCGAACTCAATGTTTTGATAGAACGGAAAAGATATATTAAAATGTGCAGCAATACGTTTAACGCCTGCCTCATGCCAGCTGCCGGCGAACAGCCTTGCTGCTTTTACCGGCCTGCCTGTATACTGGAGGTAGCACAAACAATCAAGGGCCAGCTCCTCCGGGGTAAGTGGAGACTTGTTGAATGGAGCCAGGCTGATGCACCAGGTACCGGTGGAGAGCAAAAGAAAAGGATCTTTAAAGCTCACCAGGTAGGGAATTAGTGCAGCTGAACTATCGTGCAGACCGATACCTACACAGTAGGGTGCCCCGCCTTCTGCCGGAAAAGTTTGCGTAGACGGAAAGATCGGGGGAAATTTCTGGAGCAGTTGTTCCTCCTGCACCCAGTGGTGGTACCTGTTTTGAGGAAACGACCACAAGCCCGTATGACAGCCAATGCTCGTAATATCTGTTGCAGGTTGGTGTGTCAGCAAATAACTCAGGTACTGTGGCAGGTGGAGTGCGTACTTGATGCTGTTGAATACCTGCGCTTGCTGCTGCCGGATGCGGTACAGTTGTAAGCCGGAATTCAGGCTGCCTAACACAGGCGAAGCGGTCTCGGCAGAAAACCGGGCTTCACCACCATAGCTTTCATAAAATTTTTGCTGGAGTGCTTCCGGAAAAGGCTTGAGGTAATTGTACAAGGCTGTCAGGGGTTCACCATCAGCATCGACGTAAACCCAACTGGCGCCGTAAGTAGCAAACTGCACTGCAGCTACCTCGAAGCGTTCATCCTGCAGCACTTCACTAAGTGATTCGAATACCGATTGGCGAAGGCTTTGCAGATTCTCACAGGGGAAACCATCTTCATCTTCTACTTCGGTAAAGCGGGCCGAGCGCTCGTATGCAATGTGGTACTCCTCACTGAAGAGGAGCAATTTTTTATTGGTCTTACCTACATCAAATACTGCAACTACCCTTTGTTTTGCCATGTTTACAACCCGGTTGCAACCGTTTTTACACCGCGCTCTGCAATGAGTTTTTTGCGTGCACCCGTAGCCCTGAATAGCTGGAGTGGAAAAAGGGCACCACCGCTGCGCATTCGCGCTTCCGCTACCAGGGGACGTACATCCGTTCGGTAAGCACGCTGTATGATCTCCTGGGCATAAGCCACATCATTGTTCTCCCGGGCTTCTTCCAGAGCCACGTAATCTACGAGCAAAGCCTGGGCATAAGCGATCTGGATGGCTTCCACAGACTGCAGCAGATCTTCCAGGGGATCTTTAATATTATGTGAAGCATCGATCATCCATCCGAGGTCCGTTGCATGGTTCATACCACGAGCGTCCATGCCGGCAACGAGCTCGCTGAAGATCAGGAACAACTGGTATGGATTGATACTGCCTACGGTGAGGTCGTCGTCGCCATATTTAGAGTCGTTGAAATGAAACCCGCCCAGCTTTCCTTCCATGAGTAGCAGGGACACAATCTGTTCAATGTTGGCGTTAGGAAGGTGGTGGCCCAGGTCAACCAGTGTATAAGCCTGTGGGCCTAGCTTGGTGGCGTATAGGAGCGATTGTCCCCAGTCGCCGACGGTCATCGAATAAAAATTAGGTTCAAAGGCTTTGTACTCCACAAACAGTTTCCAGTTAGGCGGCAGGGCAGCATAGATCTCCTGCAAGCCTTCCAGTGTATGCCCGAAAGCTTTTCTGAAATTGAGCTGCCCGGGAAAGCTCGAACCATCTGCCAGCCACACGGTGAGCGACTCGGAACCCAGTGCTTCGCCGTGGCGGATCACTTCAATGTTATGCGCTATTGCCTGGCGACGCACTGCTGCATCTACATGCTGGAGCGAGCCAAATTTGTAGCTGTGGGCCGCACCTGGGCTGTCCTGGAATGTATTAGAATTTACGGCATCAAAGCGGAGTCCGTGCTGCGCTGCCAGTGCTTTGGTATGGGTCACGTCCTGGGGTATATCCCAGGGTATGTGGAGAGAGATTGCGCCACTGCTTTGGTTCAGGCGGTGCAGCAGGGCTACATCCTCAATCTTTTCATCGAGGTTACGCGGCTCACCACCACCAGAAAATCTTCCAAACCTCGTTCCACCGGTACCCAGCGCCCAACTGGGGATGGCCACCTGGAAGGCGACCAGCTTGTTTAACAGCGATTCCCGGTGAGGTATAGCCGAAGCTGTGAAGTCAAAGCGGCGCTGGTGTTCCTGCTGGTTTGCCTTATTGAATTCATCAATCTGGTGCTGCTCTATCGTCATGGCTTCGTTTTAAAATTGCTGCAGATGGGTTGTCCGCTTCTTAAAAATAAATGATTACGACTCAGTCATCAACTAACGCTTTCCGGTTGTTTGAAAAGACGCGCACCTCAACCCTGCCTGGCGCTCCCGGGTCTGGCACTGTCACTGGATCATCGCACAAAAGCAACCGCCAAACCACCATCCACATTCAGAACGTTACCGGTTGACTTATGCAACAGGCCGCTCACAAAAACGAGGCAGGCATTGGCGATATCTTCCGGCAGGATGATCTTATTGAGCAGGGTACGTTTGGCATAAAACTGCGGCAACTCCGACACTGTGATTCCATAAGCCTTTGCTCTTCCTTCTGCCCAATCGCCTTCCCAGATCTTGCTGTCGGAGATCACTGCATCGGGGTTTACGGTATTTACACGTATATTATCGCCGCCCAGTTCAGCCGCATTAAGCCTGCTCAGGTGCAGCTGGGCTGCTTTGGCAGAGCCGTAGCCTGCATTGTTGGGACCAGACACAAGTGCGTTCTTACTCACGATGTTTATGACGTCGCCGCCCAAACCCTGCTTGCGCATAATGGCTACACCAGATTGCGTTACTAAAAATTGTCCTTTTACAAGCACATCATACAACAGGTCCCAGTCGTTTTCAGTGTGTTCCTCCAGTGGTTTTGAAATTGATAGTCCCGCACAGTTCACTACTATGTCTACACCACCGAAAGCCAGCTTCAGCGCGCTGTAAGCTTTTTCAATAGCCGCTTTACTGGTTACATCCAACAGAGCCGTGGCATACACATCGCTCCCATACGATTTTTCAAATTCATCACCTGCTGTTTTTAATCTTACTGCATCATTGTCGTTGATCAATACGCAGGCACCTTCATCGGCAAATTTGCGCGCAATG
>JBGTIL010000675.1:0-4786 GCA_041745695.1 Chitinophagaceae bacterium
GCAGCAGCACTCGAAACACTTGCCATCATTGCTTACAAACAACCCATAACCAAAGGAGAGATTGAATCTATACGTGGTGTTAGCTCGGATTACAGTGTTCAAAAATTACTGGAAAAGGAATTGGTTATCATTACAGGTCGCAATGAAAAAATGCCCGGTCACCCGCTGATTTATGCCACATCCAAAACATTCATGGATTATTTTGGGATCAATTCACCTGATGATATGCCCAGGATCCGGGAGGTGTTGCGTGATGCTGCTACCGAAGCCACAATGATCCAGGACGGCGAAGGCGAAGACAATAATCTGGTGCTGCAGCAAGACAGGCAGGCAGAACCTGCAGAGGGAGATAGCGCGCCGGAGACCGTACCCTATCTTCCTGTTGAAGACCCAACCAGCACCGGGGTTGCGGAGCCAGCAAACGGCGCGGAAGAAGCATCTGCTACCGATGAAGAAATTTCAGAGACCGAAGTCCATCTGAATGATTCACCAGAGATTTCCGATGAAGGCTCCGATGCTGCGGATAAAGAAGCATCCTGATAAGCTGCATACACAGGGGCTGCCTTATCTTCGCCGGGATGGCTACAAAATTAACACGGGAACAATTAACGGACCTTGCAAACCGGTTTGGGACACCGCTCTACGTGTACCATGCAGACAAAATAAAAGAACAGTACGGAAGGCTCACCAGTGCATTTAAAAATACCGACACCCTATTTTTTTATGCCTGCAAGGCACTCACTAATATCAATATTTTAAAATACCTGCTTTCGCTCGGTGCCAATATCGATTGCAGTTCTATTAACGAAGTACGCCTCGCTTTGCATGCAGGGTTTCCTCCACAACAGATACTTTATACTTCCAACGGCATTGCTTTCAGTGAGCTCACAGAAGCAAAAGACCTCGGGGTGATCATCAACATCGACAGCCTCTCCAACCTCGAAAAGTTCGGGCAGGCTTACGGGCATTCTTACCCGGTTGGTCTGCGCTTGCGGCCCAATATTATGGC
Organism: Chitinophagaceae bacterium; assembly: GCA_041745695.1. Taxonomy (GTDB): domain Bacteria; phylum Bacteroidota; class Bacteroidia; order Chitinophagales; family Chitinophagaceae; genus Flavisolibacter. The sequence continues at coordinate 1,010 of JBGTIL010000675.1, forward strand.
TGGCGGTAACCTCAAAATCTCCACCGGACATGATAAAAGTAAGTTTGGAATACCCGTAGAGCAGCTCACCGAAATCCTCGACATAGTGCAACGGCACAACATGTGTATCCAGGACCTTCACATACATACCGGTAGTGAAATTGTAGATGTCGGCATTTTTGTTCAGGGCATAAACGTGCTTTTTGATATCATCCCTCATTTCAAGGAGCTGAAATTTATTGACCTTGGCGGTGGCTTTAAGGTTCCGTACGACGAAGGTGATGAAGAAACCAATATGGAACTATTGGCCTCCGAGGTAGCAAACTTGTTTAAAAATCATCCAAACAGTAAAGACCGCAACCTGCAGGTTTGGTTCGAACCCGGGAAGTATCTCGTTAGTGAGAGTGGGTATTTTATAACCACTGTAAATGTGTTGAAGCAAACAGGCGCAGCGCGGTTTGCAAGTGTAGACAGTGGCTTTAACCACTTGATCCGGCCCATGTTCTACGATGCTTACCACCGTATTGAAAATATCAGCAATCCTTCCGGCGACATGCAGCCCTACTCCATTGTAGGCAATATTTGCGAAACCGACACGTTCGCCTGGAACAGGCAACTGCATGAAGTCAGGGAAGGAGATAACCTGGTATTTTATAACGCAGGCGCGTATGGTTTCGAGATGTCTTCCAATTTCAACGCTCGCTTCAAACCTGCAGAGGTGTTAGTAAACAAAGGGGCGGCCCTGTTAATCAGGCGCAGAGATACGTTTGAAGACCTGCTAAGAAATCAGGTGGAAGTAGTATAACAAAAAAACCCTGCAGAAGCAGGGCCTTGTTGATAGCATTGAATGATTTTGTTACAGCGTGCTGGTAACGGTAATCGTTTTGGTTGTTTTTGTACTCATGGGTACTTCCTGTCCCATGACTTCCATAGTTCCCTGGGAACTGGTGATGCCTGTCTTTTCTTTCAGCAAGCCCGTTTTTTTATCCAGGGTGATCTTGCCGGTAGTGTTGTCTTTTGTAGATATTTTCAATTCCATACCGTTGGCTTTTTGTGTTTTTTCTGTCTTGCCTTCTTCGGTATAATCAATCAGCACCAGGGCGTCGGTAACATCAGTTACTTTGTACATGCTCTTTTTACCACCCGTTGTATCTGTCCAGGTATCGCCTTTAGCAGCACCTGCTTCGGGTAGAATTTTAAATTCACTGAGGTCGCCGCTTTTAGGCAGTTCCATGCCAGACACTACGCCAGCCATCGTACCAGACATCATATCGTTGCCGTCAACTTTCACCTCCTTGTTAGGGTTGTCGTCATCAGCTTTTACTGATGTTATTTTCCCACCGGCATCCACGGTCATGCTATATTTATTTTTCAGGGCTTTTTCCATTGCTTTCCCTGCATCTCCCTTCATGTCTTTTTCATTTTCTGAATCGAAACTTTGTGCGCCGGCCATTGGAGCTTCCATATTCATCTGCATCCGCTTCATCTTATGTTCGATAGTGGTGGCAGAGCCAGACACATCTTCTACGTCAAACATGCGCGTGATGGTTGCATCAATTTTGGTGTCCATGGTTTGTCCCATCATCTCCATCGTTACGGTGCTATTCACTTTGGAAATCATTTCCAGTTTCTGTCCTTTTTTGAAAGTTAGTTTGCTGGTAACTTTTTGAGAGAAGCTCGTTACAGACAGCGCCACGGCGGCAACAAGAAAAATTTGTTTCATTCAATTTTATTTGGGGTCAAAAATGCGGTAATTATTCCGGGTAGAGACGTTAAGATTGGTTGAAAGGTTCGCTGTTTTGAAAACTAATTTCTCCGCACGTATCGCTCGTGCCACTGGTTTCTGCATGCGATTATGAGTTCCGGCTGCCAGAGATAAGTATCCGGAAGAGGAACAGGAGGCAGGGGGAATTTTTCAAAACTTCCTGTAAAGAGTATTTTTAATACATGATCACCTCCAGCGAGCCCTCAGCAACTGCACACACTGAACAGTTTTTAAAGTCGATCAGGAATAAAACCAAATTTAAATTTTTCCTCTTCCAGCAGTTGCCCGCTGCTTTCTTCAGTGGGGTTCGGCTGGTGCGTGCTGATGAAAACGGTTGTTCTGTGTCGGTACCCTTTGCCTGGTTCACAAAAAATCCTTTCCGGTCAACCTACTTTGCCTGTCTTAGTATGGCTGCAGAAATGAGCACGGGGGTGCTGTCGATGGCGCACTTGCACAATAGCAGTCCCCGCGTGTCTATGCTGGTTGTACATATGGAAGCCAGGTTTCAAAAAAAAGCAGTAGGTCCGGTTATTTTCACCTGCTCGCAGGGAAATGCGATCAGGGCGGCCATTGAACAGAGTAAACGCACCCTTACCGGGCAAACCGTTACGGTAGAGTCGACAGGTAGCAATAAAGAAGGGGAGGTCGTGGCTACATTTAGTTTTACCTGGTCTTTCAAAGCGAAGGCTTCTCAAACATAATCCATCAGGCCATTCCCGGGCTTGTCATTTGTCATCGCTGCTTTCTTTGCTCCTTGCCGCGGTTCCATTATTTGTTCGCTGATGTCTGTGTAGGGTGGTGGCATTATTGCATTACCTTCCGGTATACACATTCAAACAATAAAAACGGCATACTTATGAAAATTACTTTTCATGGCGCAGCGAGAACAGTAACAGGATCCAAGCATTTGATCACCCTGGATGAAGGTGCACAGATTTTGCTCGACTGTGGTATGTTCCAGGGCATGGGCGATGAAACAGATGCCCTCAACAGGGATCTGGGTTTCGATGCATCAGAAGTTGATGTGCTGATCTTGTCTCATGCGCATATTGATCACAGTGGTTTGATACCAAAGTTGGTGAAGGACGGTTTTAAAGGAAAGATATTTTGCACTGATGCTACAAGAGAACTGGTTTTTTTGTTGCTGGAAGACTCAGCCGGCATTCAGGAGAACGATGCCAAGTACCACAACAAGGGAAGCAAGGCCCAGGGCCGGCCGCAGATTCAGCCGTTGTATACCAAGCAGGATGTTGAAAACGCCCAGTCACTTTTTACGGAGCAGCCCTACGGGCAGTGGTTTCCTGTGATGAAGGGTGTGGAGGCACAGTTTACCGATGCAGGGCATATTATTGGGAGTGCCTGTGTACATGTGAGGGTCACAGAAAAAGGCACCCGTCGCCAGATCTCCTTTAGTGGAGATGTAGGGCGCTACCGCGATGTGATTTTGAATTCTCCGCAGAATTTCTCCCAGGCCGATTTCATCATTATGGAATCTACCTATGGTGACAGCTTGCATGAAAGTGTCACCACTTCTGTTGATGCCTTGCTGGAATGGATCACCAGTACCTGTATCACCAATGGTGGAAAATTGATCATGCCTGCTTTTAGCCTGGGGCGCACACAGGAGATACTGTACGCCCTGAACGGCCTCGCATTGGAGGGCAAACTACCCAGGGTTGATTACTTCCTCGACAGCCCGTTAAGTACTTCCATTACCGACGTGGTAAAAAACTATGGCAACTATTTCAATAAAACACTCCAGGAAGTGATGAAAGCAGACAAAGACCCTTTCAGCTTTCCTGGCTTGCATTACATCAACTCGGTCGAGGAATCAAAAGAATTGAATTACCGCAACGAACCCTGTGTCATTATTTCTGCCAGTGGTATGGCAGATGCGGGGCGCGTAAAACATCATATCAGCAACAATATAGAAAACAGCCGCAATACCATTTTAATGACAGGTTACTGTGAACCGAGATCACTGGGCGGCCGGTTGCTCAGTGGCGCAGACGAAGTGGGCATCTTCGGTGTAC
>JBGTIL010000676.1:0-4292 GCA_041745695.1 Chitinophagaceae bacterium
GGAAACAGTAGGCGATGCCGATTCTCTCTTCTTTCCTGAGATTGGCGTTGCCCTCATCAGTGGCGATGCTGCCCAGGAGCGTAGTATGGGAATCATGTCGGAAATTGCTGCAGACAGCCCCGTTGAGTCTATTGACCCGGAGTATTTTGTATTTGCAAATCAGCTCGGCCAAAATTCAGGCGGCATTCTTGAAGCAGCTGAAGAAACTACCAGTGAATACCTGCGTGGCTTTCTTCGTGCAGCAGAAATGATTTCCCGCGACTTGAAAAGCAATGGTCATTCACAGCAGGAAATTGAAGAGGAAGTACAGGTACTAGGTGCCACCTGGGGCCTGATTGCCTGCAAAGTACCTCCGTCCTTACGCAGTGGCTTGGGAATTCGGGTAGCAGTGCTCGACACCGGATTTGATCTGGGTCATCCGGATTTTATAGGCAGACCTATTGCCAGTCAAACTTTCGTAGGACAACCAGTACAAGACCTGAATGGACATGGTACACATTGCATCGGCACAGCCTGTGGTCCCAAGGCACCTGCAGGTTCCATACCGCGCTATGGCGTTGCCCACAGGTCCTCTATTTTTGTTGGCAAGGTGCTTACTAATTCCGGTTCCGGTAGCCAGGCTGGCGTACTCGCTGGTATGAACTGGGCAATCGCTAATCGCTGTGCAGTAATTTCCATGTCGCTGGGTTCACCAGCAGGTCCGCAACCTTCTTACACAGCAGCAGGCCAAGCTGCCCTGAATAATGGTTGCCTGATCATCGCGGCAGCTGGTAACAGTGGCGGTCCTACCGGTGCTCCCGCCAACTCGCCCACTATCATGGCAGTTGCAGCACTTGATGGAAATTTAAGACCCGCCGCATTTTCCAATGCTGGTAAGATTGAGATTTCAGGTCCCGGTGTCAATGTGTTCTCATCCTGGCATCGCCCTATGAAATATAACACCATTAGCGGCACCAGTATGGCAACACCCCATGTAGCAGGATGTGCTGCATTGTGGGCAGAAACCTCTCCCAATCTTAGGGGTATCCATTTGTGGCGCAAGCTGCAGGCAACTGCTAAACGGTTACCTTTCCCGCCATCTAAAGTAGGTGCAGGTTTGGTACAGGCACCATAAAAATATGGTTTGTTTATCTCAAAGTAACCTGCGGCGTGAACCCACACAAAGCAGGTTACTTTTACACCATAAAGCAATCATCATGGCTACAAAGAATTGGATTATTACCACCTCAGGTAATCAATCCTTAGCGGATATAAGCCGGCAAATGACGAAAAAAGGATTTGATGTGAAACAGGTACTTGAGCAGATAGGCTGTATCTCAGGGTCTGCAAGTGATGATGTGGCTGAGCAACTCAAGACCATCCCTGGTGTCGTCGATGTTTCACCAGATGGTGACATTGATATCGGTCCACCCGGTGCTCCTGTTACATGGTAAGTACGCGCCACACTACATTTTGCCTCTGATCAGTCAGCCCAAACTGGCAACACGATTTACCTCAATGGATCAATCAAGATACCATCAGGGCGTGAATGAATCATTGTGGGCTTCCTATACACATTAACAAAATTTATAAACTATTAATACAAGCGGAGGTTTACTATGACAACAAGACCTAACAGCTCGAACGATACCATATCAAGCTCTATTTCTGCCTCAGTCGAGGAGCTGCAAATAGCGGCACTCGATCGGGGTGAAGATGGTGCAAAAACAGGACGCTTTTTGGTCACTTTTAAAGAGGGCGCAGGCGACACAGCGCTTCTTTCCCTGAGAACTCAGGGTATGCGGGTTGCCGATGCGCGGGACTTTAAAGACCAGGCCATTAGTATGGAAAGTGCAGGAGATGCCGATGCTCTGTTCTTACCAGAGGTGGGGGTTGCACTTGTTAGCGGCGATGCTGCCGGGGAGCGAAGTATGAGAGTTATGTCAAAAGACATTACCGACAGCTCCATTGAGTCTGTCGACCCGGAGTACTTTGTATTTGCCGACAAGGATGCAGGCGGATATAAGTTGGGTAAACCATTTTGGGCAGCTGAAGACTCTGGGTATGAGCTTCCTAATGGACAAACGCCTTCCAATCACCAGGCTTCCAATGAATACCTGCGTGGTTTTCTTCGCGCCGCGGAAATGATCTCCCGCGACCTGAAGAACAATGGCTTCTCCCAACAGGAAATTGAGGAAGAAGTACAGGTATTGGGTGCCACCTGGGGCTTGATTGCCTGCAAAGTTCCTCCCTCCCTCTACAGTGGTTTAGCTATAAAGGTAGCCGTGCTGGGAACCGGATTAGACCTGGGTCATCCGGATTTCGCGGGAAGGTCTGTCACTAGTCAAACCTTTGTAGGAGAGCCTGTACAGGATCTAAACGGACACGGCACACATATGATTGGTACTGCTTGTGGCCCTAAATCACCTCGGGGTACAATACCGCGTTATGGCATTGGTTACCGCACCGCCATATTCGCAGGAAAAATCTTGACCAACTCGGGTACCGGAACTACAGCAGGTGTATTACAAGGTATAAATTGGGCTATTGCCAATAAATGCGCTATAATTTTTATGCCCATTGGCAGTCCGGGGGGCCCGTTTCCTTATTACACAGCAGCAGGGCAGGCAGCACTTAATAACGGTTGCCTGGTAATTGCTGCTTCCAGTAGTTCGGGTGGGTCGGTAGGTGCGCCGGCAAATTCGCCTACGATCATGTCGGTTGGGGCAGTAGATCTAAATTTGCAGCCAGCTCCGTTTTCTCCAGCAGGAAAAATTGACATAGCGGCTCCGGGCGTAAACATCTTTTCATCAGCTCCACGACCTCGCCTTTACAACACATCGAGTGGACTCGCCTCAGCGGCAGCTCACGTGGCAGGTTGTGCTGCCCAGTGGGCGGAAACATCGCCCACACTACGGGGAGCTTCATTATGGAAGAAATTAGAAGCTACGGCGAAACGGAATCCGCCGTTCTTTCCTCCCTATCCTCAAAAACATCCAAGGCTCGGTGCCGGGTTAGTTCAGGCTCCGTAATAGGCTGGATGAGCATCATGAAAAGGTATTATTGGGAGCTGCTATAAGCCATCGCCCATAAAATTATGCATAGCTATTATTGCACTCATACAATGGCAATGAAGAACTATTTGCAGTAAACTTTTTATAGATGTATAGGCATGCATGTCAAAGATAGATCTGCATGAAACTGCTCTTCAGCTCGACAGGCGTCATTTTTGTCGTTCAATAGCTGATAAATAGTTAATAACTATGAGTGAACGAAAACGCGTGCTTATTATTTGTGATGATATCGATATGAGTCGCCTGATGAGGATGTACTACGTGAAGAAAGAGTATGAAGTGCAGGTGGTGCACCGCTTTACCAACGGACTTTTAGCGGCACAGGAATTCCAGCCCGACCTTATCCTGCTGAGCCCTGAACTCTGCAAGGATTTTGAGGAAGACTTAGAAGGACTAAAAGAGCTAGCTCCCAATGCTGAAATAATCACTGGTTGATTACAGCCCTTCACCGTCAAATCGTTAAATATTTATAGAATACAACTATTTTCTTTCATATACAATCCGATTTTTATTGCTCTGCACTTAGATGCTTTTCTTTGCTGGAGATAAGACCGAAGTTCTGCCACATCAAGAGTTGCCAGGTCTTTCAGCTTGTCCCGAAATTCCTTACAGTGCATTGCGTCCAGTGGCAGGTACCAGGCACCGTAAGTTCTGTAAAAACGAATGTCTTTCGGCTTATCCTGTATTCCACAGCCTGATCGTAAGTGAAAGCAGTAACACTTTCTGCGTCTTGATGGTGCACGGGTTTAAGCGTTATACAACAGCTTTAGCACAGCATAGAATATCAGTCAAGATAGTTAGCTCCAGAAGGGCTGTTGAACGGTTTGCATCAGTATACGAAGTAAATCCTATACCCTGGTGCTCGGTTTTACGTAAATTAAATCCAAGTCGTTGGCACAAACACAAGGGTGCAATTGCGGTGAACCGTTGACTGCCGACTACTTAAGATACACTATTGCCTGATGTTTTAAAATCTGATCACGTGGTTTCTTGTTGTATTAGCAGCAACCACAATTGTGTCTTTTTTCGAATTACTCAACCCGACACTGTTAATATCGGCTGAAATAAATGTTCTTATATCACCGGCAGTTTTAAATGAAAGTGTTGTATCGATAGGACGACCTCCATTTAGCACTATCCCGTTTGATATTGTACCATAGCTGTACGATACACTCAGGGATTGAGCCGTAGTAACAGTGTTTGTAACTATTCTGAGATTTAGTTGAGCTGGTCGGAATA
>JBGTIL010000677.1:0-3128 GCA_041745695.1 Chitinophagaceae bacterium
GCCAAGCGGATCAATACCACGTTAGAGTGGGAAGACCTGGTGCTGGATGCGCACACCATACAGCAGTTGAATGATATAAAGATATGGCTGGAGCATGGCGGCAAACTGATGAACGATTGGGGCATGAAAAAACGCCTCAAACCAGGTTATAAAGCGTTATTTCATGGTCCGCCTGGAACGGGGAAAACACTTACCGCCGGTTTGTTTGGCAAACTGGCAAATGTAGATGTGTACCGCATCGACCTCTCGATGGTGATATCAAAATACATAGGCGAAACAGAAAAAAACCTTGAAAAAGTTTTTGCAAAAGCAGAACATAAGAACTGGATTTTATTTTTTGATGAGGCCGATGCACTGTTCGGGAAACGAACGTCTATATCGGATGCACATGATAAATACGCCAACCAGGAAATCGCCTACCTGCTGCAGCGACTCGAAGATTATAACGGCCTGGTGATCCTCTCGTCCAATATGCGCAGCAATGTAGATGAAGCTTTCGGCCGCAGGCTGCAATCCATCATCCATTTCCCGGTACCCAAATATGCCGAGCGGCTGCATTTATGGTACCAGTCTTACAGCAGCCACACCCAATTTGCCACTAATGTGGATATGGAGCTAATTGCCGAAAAATTTGAACTGGCAGGCGGATCGATTATTAATGTGGTACAATATTCATCTCTGATGGCATTAAACCGTAATGAAAATGTGATCCGCTACGCTGATATTATTGAAGGCATTAAAAAAGAATACCTCAAAGAAGGCAAAACTATTTGAGTAAACATAAAACTATATCCATGTTATACCTCAAACTTAATTCTAAAGGCGATGCGGTTGCCTTGTTGCAGGAACTGCTGAATGAATTTAATTACAACCTGGTTGTAAACGGCCAGTTTAATGGAGCTACCGATGCTGCAGTGCGTGATTTTCAGGCAACCAATCAATTAGTGAGCGATGGGGAAGTGTATACCAAAACCTGGACTAAACTCATTAACAAGGCGCCGGTAAACATGGGCCAGATGGAAGAAAAGTTTTTAAAAGAGCAGGACCTGGTGGATGTGGCTGCAAGCCTTGGTATTGAACTGGCTGTGTTAAAGGCTGTTAATGAGGTAGAAAGCAACGGGCGTGGTGTTATTGTTGATGGGCGGCCGAAAATCCTGTTTGAAGGTCATGTATTCTGGAATCAATTACAAGCCAAAAACATAAACCCGGTAACGCTGATAAGTGGTAATGAGGATGTATTATATCCCAAATGGACAAAAAATTTTTATTTAGGGGGAAAAGCCGAGTATGCCAGGCTTGATAAGGCAATTGCCATTTCAAACAATAAAGATGTCGCCGAAGCAGCCTATGCGTCGGCATCCTATGGTTTGTTCCAAATCATGGGCTTTCATTATAAATCGCTTGGTTTTGATGACATAATTACTTTTGTTGGTACCATGAAAGAGGATGAAGGAGAACAATTGAAAGTGTTCGCAAAATTTATAGAGGTCAACAATCAGATAAAATATTTAAAAAACAAACAATGGGCAGATTTTGCGCTACGCTACAATGGCACTGGCTATAAAGCAAATAAGTATGATGAGAATCTGGAAAAGGCTTATAAAAAACACAGTATATTAACATGAGGAGTGAGAATATTGTACAGCATACAGATCGGGCTATTTCACCTGCTGCTGCGGTTGAGGCATTGCAGGTTATACAGCCATTAACTGTGCAGCCTAAGCTTTCGGTAGGGGCAGTAAACGATCCGGCGGAGCATGAAGCAGATGCTATGGCTGATCAAGTGATGCGTATGCCGGAGCAGGGTTTTGTACAGCGTAAGTGTGCTGACTGTGAAAAGGAAGAGAAAATTAACCGTAAGCCATTATCCGGCTCAATTACCCCGTTCATCCAAACCAAAAGCGAAGGAAGTGCTCCGGTAAACAGCGCTATCTCCAGCACCATTCAGTCATCCAGAGGAAGTGGTTCAACACTTGATAGCAACACGCAAACTTTCATGGGTAGCCGTATGGGTAGTGATTTCAGCACCGTAAAGATCCATAACGATAGCCAGTCGGCACAGCTTAACCAAAGCCTTAACGCCAAAGCTTTTACGGTAGGCAATGATATTTATTTTAACCAGGGGCAATATCAGCCGCAATCACCGGAAGGGAAACGGCTTCTGGCGCATGAACTAACACATGTGCACCAACAGGGCAGTGGAGTTATACGGCGTTGTGTAAATCCGGCAAAAAATGATCCGTGGTATGATGCAATCGTCAAAGAGATCAAAGCGAAACCGGCTTACACGGCATTGGCCGATAAAACTGTGGCAGATGGGATTATTACCGAAGCGAAGAAAAAGGGGGCATGTATATATTACATTGGCAAGCTGAAGGCGCTTTTTGATACACCCGAAAAATCTGTCGCCGATGTAGCTACCGAAAATAAAGCCGTTACTGTAGAAGCGGTTAAGCAGGAAAAGGCACGGGTGGCAAAACCTGCGGAAGCTAAAAACCTGGATGTAGAAAAGAAAGCTGCCGATGCCGTGCCGGCCGCCAACTGGAAAAGCATAGCCGGAAAGTTTGGCGGGGGCACTTACCAGGTTGATAACACCAACCCGGCGAACATCATTGTAAAAGTTAGGATATTCCTCAAAAAGTCCGGAACCGGCACCGATGCCGATGTAGACGCCATCAAGCAAATGCACGATGGTATTGAAAAAGCCGTTGCTGCAAAAGGTTTCATCGTTTCCATCGAGTTTTTAGATGCGGCCGCCGCAGGGGCGTTTGAAGTCAACGTTCATCACGAAGGCTGGACAACCGCAACAAACTGGTCGGCGGCAACCCCTAAAACGCTCGCTCATGAAATGCTTCATTTACTTGCTTTCCCAATAGACCGCTACAATTACATCGAATCGCACGCCACCAACCAGAGTATGCTCATTCCCGATCGGTTGCACTGGTTCAGGGTGCAATTGGATAAACCGCCGGGCTTTGATAATCCGCAATCACTCATGGCTTCTGGCGATCATCCGCTGGAAGATGATGTATGCACCGTTGCAGGGCTGGATGTGAAAACTTGTATGGCTGCAAGGCAAAAAGCGGCAAAAACTTAAAAAATGTTGTTCAATAAACAATGCCCGAACC
>JBGTIL010000678.1:0-3785 GCA_041745695.1 Chitinophagaceae bacterium
ATTTGATTTCTGAATATCTGTGCTTATTTTTGAAGCTCCAGCCTGCGAGATATACCAATACTCCGGTTCCTTTCTCCAATCCGTAATAAACCGATCGTATCCATTCCTGTATTAGTCACTATCAAACGTTTATATGGATACCCGAAAACTTATTACAGTATTGGCATTTACCCTCTCGTCTGCCGCCTGTTTTGCAAACGATACTGAACAAAGAGAGTTATACTCCGCTGTAACTGCACCAGGTTTGTTGCAAGCAGATCCTTCCGGAGACGAACTGAAAACTTCTAAGAATATTAATGGCGCTACTGTTGTGAGCTGGAACGCTGGCAAAGAACAGGCGATAGAGTTTGTATTGCAGGGGTCTACAGACGGAAAAAATTTCCGGGCTATCAGGAGAATTGCAGCTGTCCCGCTTTCTGCTGAGAAAATCAGGTATGAATCTACAGACGAAAGTCATAGAGGCTACACTTGGTTTAGGATCATTCGCATAAATGCTGACGGGCATTTTACTTATTCTAAACCGGATAATGCAGAGTAAAATTTTTCTTGTTTGCTACCCGCCTTTTGGGCGAAAGATGACAAGCATAAAAAATAGGCTGTCTCATAAGTATGGGACAGCCTATTTTTATTCGGATATGTAATGCTTATAAGCCATTTTAAGACACCTTAAAATTAATGAGTTACGCAAAATTTGGCTACGACACAAACGAATACCTTTTCAATTGCAAAAAGAACAATCTTTCAACTGACAATTATGAAGCTATTGTAAGAGACAAATGGATTTCTGACAAAAGATTTAAAGAACTCATTGTTTATATACTTGAAAATTGGGATTCTGGAAATTGTGATGACTTCAGTAGCCCATTTAGTGAACATCTCATTGGCAATAAAGAGTTGGCACTATTCAAACAACTTTGGAAAGGTATTATCAGAAATAGACTTGAAAAACTTTGGAGAGATGTTGATTACCAAAGGACAAACTACCCAAATATTACACTAAATAAAATCGTTAATACTAATATCGAAAACTATAACCAGTTTTCTTCCAACGAAACCTTAGAAAGAACACTTGCTTGGAGAAGGCTCTACATAATTGACGGCATAAATGAATTTATTGTTGGGCTTAAAATATTTAACGACAAAGAAGAAATTGAGAAGCAAACTTTATTACTTTCTATCGTTTCAAATCTTAACAAACCAAAGCCTAAGCCAACGACAGACAAAAGAAAAATAGATGAAAGTTTATTTTGGCAATTAATTGACGAAGCTCGAAAAATATCAACTGACCAATTCAACTTTCTTGACAATTTGAAATCAACTTTAGAAGGCTTTAACCCGAAAGAATTAAGAAACTTCGACAAACTTCTAAAAACAAAAGCCAACGATTTGAACACTTGGGAGCATTGGGCTTTGGCTTATATTGTTAGGCGTGGCTGTGGTGACGATGCTTTTGATTATTTTAAAGTTTGGGTGGTATCCAAAGGACAAAAAGCATTTAACTCAATAAAGAATATTGACGAAAATGAACTTGTTGCAATTTTCAATGAAGACCCACAACTTGAAGAATTTGATTATTTAGCAGAACAAGTTTATGAATACAAAACTTCTGACTTAATGCAACCCGTAAAAATAAAATCAAGCAAGTTGACAGGTAAAAAGTGGGATGAAAACAACTTACAAAAAAGCTTTCCGACGTTATGCAAACTGTTTGATTATGAAAGCGAAAAAAACGGCTTATAATATTGGTATTGCCAATAGTGGGGCTGGACATTGAAGCAATCATCAGGTAATTCTGCTGTACTGCGGTTCGGGGCTTGACGAACAAAGCCAAACTTTATTTCTTAATATTTATCTTTATCAAAAAGGCAGGCAGCAGTTCCGGGCTGGACGGAATTCTAATTCCCCACCATCGGCAATACCTGCTCGAACACGTTTTCGATTACGCGACGCTCAGCGTGTTCAATTTATTTTGAGTCAGCCTCTTTTCTATAAGAAGTATTTTTTATGTTCGATCAATGAGGCTGCTATTCGTCTCCTGCTTTCTTTACTATTGTAAGGAGGCGCTTTTGTAAAACGTTTAATCCCCATTAGGATCATCCTTTGTTCATCGCCCTCGGCAAATGCATTGACGGCATCTTTGCCCCACTTCCCGATCCGGTCTGCGGCATCATATAAAAAACACTGCAGGATATCGTTATGAATGCTTGCATGAGGACTGTCCTTTAATTTCATCACACGCAACAACAAGCTTTCTGCTACAAAAGTATCCAGCGACATATCAGCAATATTCATCAGCACTTCCTGCTCGGTTTCCAGCTTCATCATCAGCTTTTGAGCCGCTGCGCCAGCTGTAAGCAGGACCGCTTTTTTAAAATTGGCAACAAGCGTTCTTTCAGCAGCGAAAGGAGATTCATCCTCGGCACCAAAGTCAGGTATCGACATCAACTCACCAGAAACTTTCATAGCGGCACCCATGATGTTGAGCCTTCCCTGCAGCGCCCGCTTCAGGGTCATATCTACAGTAAGCAGTCGGTTAATTTCGTTAGTGCCTTCGTAAATGCGATTAATTCTGCTGTCACGGTATGCTCTCGAGATGTTGTATTCGTCGCTGAAACCGTTGCCACCGTGAATCTGTACACCCTCATCTACACAATAATCAAGGACCTCGCTGCCATACACTTTTAGTATGGCGCACTCAATGGCGTACTCTTCTGCTGCACCAAGCAACGCTTCATTAAACGGCTTACCCGCTTCTTTTAGCTCGCCTTCTTTCTCTTCTATCCATTGAGCAGTACGATACAAAGCACTCTCGCAGGCAAACGTACGGATACACATTTCTGCAAGCTTGTGCTTGATGGCACCGAAATTAGAAATAGAGGTATTGAACTGCTCCCTGTTGATTGCATAATCAATGGACGTGGTAGCGGTTTTTTTCGCACCCCCAAGGGCTGCAGCACATAGTTTAAGCCTTCCAATATTGAGGATATTAAACGCAATCTTATGGCCCTTGCCCGCTTCCCCCAACAGGTTCTCTACAGGCACTTTACAGTCCTGGAAGTACAGCTGCACGGTAGAGGAGCCTTTGATTCCCATCTTATGTTCTTCAGGTCCCTGAGTAAAGCCCTCAAAACCTCGCTCTACAATAAAACCGGTGAATTTAGTTCCGTCTATTTTGGCATATACATTAAATACATCAGCAAATCCCCCGTTCGTGATCCAGCATTTTTGCCCATTTAAAAGATAGTGCTTACCATCCTCACTCAGGCGGGCCGTTGTTTTAGCACCAAGCGCATCAGAGCCGCTGTTTGGTTCGGTTAAGCCATAAGCACCTACCCACTCGCCGGTCATGAGTTTTGGAATATACCGGGCTTTTTGTTCCTCTGTTCCGAAATAGAGGATGGGTAAAGAACCGATGCCGGTATGTGCGGAAATGGCAACAGAAAATGCATGCCCTGCTCCAAGATATTCGTTGACGATAGTTGCGGTAACAAAATCTTTACCCATGCCCCCGTATTCTTCCGGGAACGAAACTGCCAGCATACCCTGGGCTCCGGCTTTTTGAACCAGAGACCTCATCAATCCATCCTCCGAAGCATCTATCCGGTTCAGGATCGGAAATACTTCCGTTTCAAGAAACTGGTCGCACATATCCTTTATCATGTGCTGCTCTTCATTAAAATCTTCAGGTACAAACGTGGCTGCAGGATCACTTTCTTTTATAAGCCACTCGCCACCTTTAATAGCAGTTTTGATGATCGTTTCCATGTGATGAATTTTAAATTATG
>JBGTIL010000679.1:0-3139 GCA_041745695.1 Chitinophagaceae bacterium
GAGGTTTAATGTCTGTGATCTTCTCTTCCTGAACAGTAAACGTGTTTGCTATACCAATATAGAGGGTCTTACTGGTTCGGTCACTGACTGTTGTGTTAGTCAATTCAGGATGCTGAGCCACCAATCCTTTGCTAATAAAGCAAACGCATAGCGCGAAAAAAATGTTTGTGGACATAGAAATATTTGACGTTACGAAGTCGGCTTCGGACCAATTGGATCCAGGATGAAGCAATTAAATTCGGACCAGCCCCGCTACTTCCTGTATCTTATAAAGATAATTATATCTGTATACAATCTTCGGGTAATGCCTGGTAATTTATTAATTTGTCCCTTTACACAAGAACCGATAACGAGATAACCTCCAGCTCCTGCAATGGAACCACTAGCGCGGGAGAGGGCTATTAGGAGTTGCTGCTTCGAATTCAAAAGCGGGCGTCGGAAAAGAGCCATAGTTCACAACTCTGGTTCCTGCTATGATATCTCCCAGTCTCCTGTGAGAACTGAAGAAAGTTATAAGGACCTCTACCGGCCAGATGACGATAGTTAGGTTGCGCAGAAAGCATTTGCCAACAGAGGCTGCTTTCCCTGTCTTATTATCGACCACTTGTAACTTGGTCACTCTCTTAGCTATGCTTCTTCCATTAAAGCTGTCTTTAAAGAAATACAAGAACATTATTCCTAAAAAAACGAACTGGAATCCAGGTGCCATTTCGTTGCTCTCATCGGGGCGACTTGTCAGAAACACGAATGGGATAATCGGAACGACCAAAATTATACAGGTACAAAGATGATCCAGTAACATTGATACCAGCCTCTTGCCTACATTAGGTCTTTCATTTTGCATGATTAGTGTGTTAGGGTTAGTTGCTCGTTGGGTAAAGTGTGTTGCTGTCCGGGGTGCGATGCGTTACTGCGCTGCTTCACGTTTGTACTAATGTAGAATAGAAGTACTCATGCGCAAAGCTTATTCCTCAGCCACCGTTGCATCAAGCACTGTTAGCAGCAGTACCTGATTATGGAATGGTCGAATAGCCGAAGAATTTATATCCGCTCCTTGTTTCAAGAAAACCGAGAAGTCCGGAGTTGTGTTCACCTTGGCTATTCCTATTGGAGACAGGGTATTCAATGAACATAACCCCAAGCCTTCGCTTTGCTAAATCCGAAACTGTACTTAGAACAGGATGCGCATAAAAATAGCTACTGTCGAGATCATAACTGCATTTTACCTTAGAGCTGTCCAAAATACGAGTGGAGAAAGATTTTGACAATAAATCGCTGGCGTGGTTTCCGTAAAAAGTGTTAGCCGTCATTGTCGCACTTGCGCCACTTGACACGCAGATATCACAAACGATACTGTTGAATGATATACTTTTGAGAGTATTGTAGTCCGAAGCTGAAACGGCTTGCTTAAATGTTTCCCAAGTCGCGATGAGTTGTTTGTCTGCCGCGGTTACTATATACTGCCCCGAAATCCTGTCAAATACCAACAGCGAACCCTTTGAAGGATACTTCTGGGTTTTGTGCAAATTCATTGTGCAAGCAGTTGCTACCAGGAATAACAGGATTGGTTTTGGTGAAAGTGTCATAATGTATTGGCCTAACGTTTTTTCCTGGCGGTTTTCCTGCCTTTCAATTTCCTGTTGGATGTGATTTTTGTATTCTCTTCATCTGCTTGAGCTAAGGCTTAATTATATTATCCCATACAGGTTTCAATGTACTGAATATGATGAATAATTTTGTTTTGCTGAAGTTACTTTCTTCCAGTTCTGTGTCCTTTGTTTGTAGTGTCACCTGCCATCAACCTGCGTTCGAAAGACGATTTAAGATGAAATCGAAACGCAGTGACGGGAATGCTTTCTACAAACAAATCGAGGATGCGTAATTCATTATCAATTATTTCATCTAAGCTTTGCGGAAAAAGAACAGCCTGCGATCGCTCGGTTCCTTTAATGTATTGCATACCATGAAGAGAAATCAATATGCATAGCATGTACATTAACGTAATGGGATAATGACAATCGTTTCTGGCCAGTCCGACGGATCGAGGCCTTGCGAAGGCAGGGCATTTAGGCAGCGCAGCTTGTTACCCGCTCCAATGTCGGTTGAAGATATATAGACGAAATCATATTCTTAAATTCTGCTTTTGCGAAGTCGATGTTGGCGGCATTTAACGCCGTTGTTTGTGTTTTTGTTTAGATTCTCTAACACCTAGATTTACTCACCAAAAACTTGTCCTATCAGCAGCATGTTGTTGGTGATGTGGACTCAAGTCAAAGCTATCTTGTATTTAGAACATCAACAACGGCATGGAAAAGGTTTAAAGTATGCCCGAGCGGCTAACCTTGACCAAATATCGTGGTTTCCCTTATAGGCATATCTTTGATTACTTATTGTCTGGCTGTACAGTTGCCGCCTCTGAAAGGACAACATGGAAGAACGGGAAGAAATACTCTGCAGCCATGAGTAAATAATTCACTAACCTTCAATTTAATTGTATGCCGAAAAAGACAGCTGAACCTAGGAAGAATAAGCCTACTCAAAAGAAAAGCTCCGCGCAGAAGAAAGCGGATCCAAAGAAAAAAGCACGGTAAGGTCAAAACGCAGAGAGCCCGGTTCACAGTGCCGGGCTTTTTTTTAGGCCGTTGTTGGTGTTTTTGTTTAAGACTTCTGCCAGCTAGTTTTCCTTACTAATAACTTGTCCTGTCAGTAGTATGTTTTTGATGAACTGGACTTAACTCAAAGCTAATCCCAAAAGCTCTCCATTCTTTTTGCCGAGCCAGCCCATATCCTTAGCTGTATGGACCTGGTTTCCTGCACCGAAATCCTACTTGACCTTTGTAGGAAGATTCTCGTCACGCAAAATTTTCGCTCAAAATCTTTTCGGTGGTTAGTGTTTTTCGTGCCATTTGCAAAACTTGGATTGCATAGTCCTTTTTGACTAATGGGAAGTTTTCTAAAAATTCATCGAGGGTTTCGCCTGTTTCAATGTAATCAAATAACGATTGCACAGGAACGCGGGTACCAGTAAATACAGGCGTCCCCCCATAGTTTCTGGATCTTTATTGATTGCTCCGTAATTCATTAGCTGGAAATGTTAGTCGTTCCTAAAGTTACCTAAATTCTCATGGCATTCGGAATG
>JBGTIL010000680.1:0-7375 GCA_041745695.1 Chitinophagaceae bacterium
AACGATCTGGCAATGGCTTTGGAAAGGCTGGTAACGGTGATGGTCACCTCCTGTCCGCATGCCCTGGGTGTTGCCATACCTTTAGTTGTAGCCATCTCAACAGCGAGGGCGGCAGTGAGCGGGTTACTTATTCGAAACAGGACCGCCTTTGAAAACGCAGGAAATCTTACCACCATCATATTTGATAAGACAGGCACACTTACCAAGGGTAGTCATGAAGTTCAGAAAGTGATTTCAGTGTCCGAGAGCTATACTGGCGACGCAATACTGCAATATGCTGCCGCCGTGCAGCAGTCGTCAGAGCACTACATCGCCCACGGCATGCTCCGTCGACTAAGTTTACTGGAGCTGCCACTGTGGACGTCGAATAGTTTTCAATACCTGCAGGGTATTGGTGTATCGGCTGTTACAAATGGCAAAAAAGTGTTGGTGGCGGGCCCCAATCACTTCGTACAAAAAAACGAACCACTCCCTGCGATCCCCACAGAAATTGACCAGGATAGAGAGACCGTAAGTTTCGTATTGATCGATGACAAGCTCGTAGGTTTTATCAGTCTTGCTGATTCGATCAGGGAAACCGCTGCACAAGCTATCAGTGAATTGAAAGCTTTAAAAATAAAATCTTATCTATTGACAGGTGATAATGAAAAGATTGCTGCAGCTGTTTCTGCTTCGCTGAAAATGGATGGATACCTGGCTAACGTGCTTCCCCACCAAAAACAGGAGAGGATCCGTGAATTCCAGGCCAGGGGTGAAGTTGTTGCCATGACTGGTGATGGTGTTAATGATGCACCGGCGTTGGCACAGGCTGATGTAGGCGTAGCAGTAGGCAGTGGAACAGACGTGGCTGCAGAAACGGCGGACATAATCCTGGTCAGCAGCGATCCCCTTGATGTAGTAAAGATGATTGCTTTTGGGCGGGCTACCTACCGCAAAATGATCCAAAATCTTTTTTGGGCTGCGGGGTATAATGTGGTGGCTATTCCCCTTGCCGCCGGTGTACTGTATCCATCGTTTGTGCTGAGTCCAGCCATGGGGGCTGTTTTAATGAGCTTGAGCACAATCGTAGTGGCGTTTAACGCACAATTATTGAAAAGGCAACTGAAGAAATAATTGACCCATGCTCAGGGGTTTGGTTGGCAACGATTAGCTTGATGGCTACCGGGTGGGAAACCATATTGATGTCATTTAGATGCTGCGTGGATTCAGCGACGCAATGTCCGGTGATGCCCTGCTTATCTACTGTTAACGGAAACTTCAGTCATTGCTGTAGCAGGATGCACGCAACTAGTGCCGGACTCATTCTATACTAATTAATTTTTCGCATGGTGAAATAATCGGCTTCAAAATTAGTCACGACCTTTAGATGAATACAGCCCATTCCGGTAAATAAATAAGGCAATGAGAAAATTAAAACTGCAGGTGCAAATAACCATTGATGGCTTTATTGCAGGACCCAACGGTGAAATGGACTGTATGCAATGGGACTGGGACGATAGCCTTAAGCGATATGTGGAAGCATTAACTGCGCCTGTTGACTGCCTTGTTCTTGGAAGAAAACTGGCTGAGGGATTTATCCCTTATTGGGCTTCTGTTGCTGCAGATCCTACTAATCCTGATGTGGCAGCAGGGAAGAAGTTTTAGAATACCCCGAAAGTGGTGTTTACCAAAACGCTTGACAGCTCAAAATGGGACAATACAATTCTGGCTAAAGGCGACCTGGCAGAAGAGATAGGCCGATTGAAAGCGCAGGAGGGCAGAGACATTATCGCCTACGGCGGTGCCACTTTTGTAACAGCACTTATCGGTCAGCAATTGATCGACGAGTTGCATCTGTTTATCAATCCAACAGCCATTGGTAAAGGCATGCCCGTGTTTGGCGGTTGTAGTCCGCAGCAAAATTTTAAGTTGCAACAAGCCACTTCTTTCGACTGCGGGATCGTTGTGCTTCAATATGCGCCAGTGCCCAAAGGATGATAAGCTGATGATGAACTATAATTAAAAATCCCGTTTGGCCTCTTCATTCGCGTACTGTTTTCCTTGCCTTCTTTTGAACCAGGAACAGGAACATGTAAACTAACAGCATCGACAAAACAAGCCCTTGGGCGTTGTAATCTAAATTTTCATTTTTCAGAACGAGGTCGTTTAGTGGTTTTAGAATGACGTAAGCAATCGCCCAGAAAAAAGAAAAGATCAGGGAGGACACTCTGATCGAATTTGTAAAATGATCTTCGATTTTTTCTCTCGACAGTGCAATCAGTACCAGCCCCACAATCATTAGATTGATGAGCATATATTTCAACAGGGTTTTCTCAATATCAATAATTTCGATGTCGAGGATTTTAGCCAGCATAACGACTGCAACCGGCAAGGCTACCACCAGGATCCCAACCGTTTTAAAATAGCGGGGAAGCAACATTATAGGCATACGATCCGACCCCAGGTTGCTTAGTTTAGTTTGGCTGTTCATACTACCAAATATAATTCTCAATTTTAATAAATTGGCGGAGAAAATTCAAGCCTGGAGGTGGAAAAATGCGCCAGGTTTTGCAGTAAAATATGGCGCAGTACCCAATGATGGTTTTGTCAACGAGTTTTATATGTAAGCGGCGCGCAGGAAAATAGAGCTGAAGTAAATGATATCTTTATGACGGGTAATGTGAACATCCTGAATTCGCCACTGTGCCCTACAGTTGCCTATCTATTGTTCTTTTAATTCTTTCTGGAAAATGATAAAATTGGTTTTCCTTTTCCTGCTTGCTGCTGTTGTTGCCCATGCGCATCCCGGTGTTGGGATTGTAAGAGATAGCAGGGGAAACATCTTTTACACAGACTTGCAGCAGGTTTGGAAAATTACCAACGGTGTCCGAACGGTTATTGTTCCGAACGTACATTCTCATGAACTGCATATGAGCCCCAATGATGATCTCTATGGTGAAGACGTGGACTATGATGAAAGAAGCGATAAGTTCTTTCATTACCTCTGGGTTTATCATCCTGATGGGACCCTGGATACAGTTTTCAATCGAAAACAAGCCTACATCCAGCAGGATTTCTCCCTCTCGAGAGACAGCCTGGGAAACGAATACTACATTAAACAATTTATTGTCCGCCCCGACACGACACATGTATTTTTAAAGTCGCCAGACGGAAAGGAAAGGATGTTAGCTGAAGGAAAATTTAAGGGGATAGGATGGCTTCATCCGCAGGCAGACGGGACTTTGTTGTATGCGTTGCACAATGCCATCTACCGGCTCGATGCGCTGGGAAACATTCACCTCGTAGCAGACAACATCGGCAATGCAGAACCTTCTTTCAAATTTTCAGGAACCAGTACCACGCTATGGGGCATTTGGACAGACAAAGCAAAAAATATCTATGTTGCTGTCTTCAGCGACCAGACCGTCAAAAAAATTGATAGCAAAGGAATGGTGTCGGATTATTATCATTCGATTGGAAACTGGGCTCCGCTTCACGGCGTGTTCGATAACGACAATAAATTGTGGTTACTGGAAGGTTCTGATAAAAACGAGGTACGGGTTACCATGGCTGACCATGACGCCCCGCCCTTAATGGAGCGGAGCAAATCTTCCAGACATATTTATATTGTAGCGGGTGTTATAGCTTTGGGCTTCCTGTTGTATTACTTCAGGTTCACCACCAGCAAATCCCGAAGTTCCAAAATGCTGGTTTGACAGCAGGCAGTTTCAGATTGCCGCCAGGCAGCAACACTTGACCTGGCGGAAACAAATCGTAAAACATATGAAGTTGTATTGGCTACAACTTCGCAGTGCGCAGAGCTGGGTAGTGCTTATGTTTTACACCACAGCTGGTCACACAGTGTTCCCTCACTCGCACCAGAGAAGATACGACTGCATTCGCTGTAATAACGAGGCGTGGTGAACAACGCCTGACCTCATTATTAAAACAAATAGCTTTACGGAGTATAAGGAAGTGGCTGGAAATCGTGCCCGGATTGATTGTAAAAGCGGGAGCATGTGCGCTTGCTGTTGAGCAGCATCCTAATTGTAACGAAAAAAACACTTCGTTTTCATTTTAAGAAATCATGCTTTATCTTTTCAATTGCAGTCATTTTCGCGAGGCAACTTCTCCTACCGCCTATTATAACAAGGAACGATCTAAATGAAACAGTTTTTTTTAGGCATCTTATTATGCTTCTGGTCAGTAGCGCTGCACGCGCAGTATACCTTCCGGGTTCTCATCATCAATGCCGACGAGCAAACACCACTTCCAGCCGCTACGGTTACCTGGAAGGAAGGAGGTCGGTCGGTGGCTGCTGACAGCAGCGGCATAGCAACGGTCACTGGTATTACCAACGGCAGACAAACATTTTTAATTTCTTACGTTGGATTCCGGGCAAGGGCAATTAGTTACAGCTTTCCGCTCGCGCATGAAGCACCTGTCGAAATTGCTTTAGAAAAAGAAGAGGGTGAAGAGGAAGTCATCGTGTCTGCCACACGTATCAGCCGTACCATTACTAATACCCCAACAAGAATAGAAGTGATCTCCGGTGAGGAGCTCGTGGAAAAAGGTAATATGAAGCCTGGCGATATTCGCATGCTCCTGAACGAAAGTACGGGTATACAAACACAGCAGACATCTGCAACATCGTTCAATGCCGGTATCCGTATTCAGGGTTTGGATGGCCGATATACACAAATATTGCGCGACGGCTATCCGCTCTACGCAGGGTTTTCGGGAGGGCTTTCTATCCTCCAGATTGCACCGCTCGACCTTCGACAGGTTGAGGTGATCAAGGGGTCTGCTTCTACGCTATACGGTGGTGGCGCCATTGCAGGTTTGGTTAACCTGGTTTCTAAAACTCCGGGACCTGAACGAGAGATCAGTTTTGTTGCCAATGCTACCTCTGCGCGCGGCCTCGACCTGAGTGGTTTTTACAGTGAACGATATGGTAAAGCAGGTCTCACTGTTTTCGCATCAAGGAACAGCAATGCTGCATTTGACCCGGCAGGGATTGGCTTAACTGCCATTCCTAAGTTCGAACGATACAGCATCAATCCAAGGCTGTTTCTTTATCGCGGCAATACAACAGCCGACATTGGGATTAGCGTTGTAAAGGAAAATAGAATTGGCGGCAGTCTCGACTATATCAAGAACGGCGGTACAGGGTTTTTCGAAAGAAATAATACGGCTCGTATCACCGCGCAAGCCGGTGTGGTACATCGCTTCAATGAGCGGTCTGCGGTGCAACTAAAAAACAGTTACAGCAGGTTTGACAGATCCATCACCCTTCCTGCCTACAGCTTCGAGGCATTACAGCAGTCGTCTTACTCAGAGCTTTCCTGGATCAAAAAGGTAGAGAATCACGATGTGGTTATTGGTGCGAACCTGGTTACAGATAACCTGTTCGAGGATCCCCAAACGCTTACCCCGGTGCGTGATTACCGCTTTATCACTTATGGTTTGTTTGTTCAAAATTCCTGGTCGCCCACAGATAGGTTTACATTGGAAACAGGATTAAGAGGTGATTATGTGAAAGCGTATGGTTGGGAATTTCTACCAAGAGCGTCTGCAATGCTGCGGCTTTCACAACGGCTCACTACCCGACTGGGTGGCGGCTTTGGCTATAAAACTCCAACAGTGTTTACGGAAGAATCGGAGCGTATCCAATTCCAGAATCTTTTACCCATTGACCCTTATCGGTCTAGGAACGAAAGGTCGTTGGGCAGTAATTGGGATGTGAATTATAAAACTACGATTGGTGCGGTTGGGTTCAGCTTCAACCATTTATTTTTCTACACCCGGTTGAACAGACCACTAGTGTTGACCGGTGCCGGGGGCGGGAAAGTTGAATTCCAAAATGCAACGGGTTATTTAGACAGCAAGGGAATGGAAACCAACCTGCGCTTTGTGCACAGTAATTTTAAGTTGTTTGTCGGCTATACGTACACCGATGCCAGCACTCATTACTCCGGTACAGGCCAGTGGTTATCCCTGACCGCGAGGCACAGGCTCAATAATGTATTGATGTTTGAAATTGAAGACAAAATAAAAATTGGCTTGGAGGGTTACTATTTTAGTCCGCAGCGTTTGAATGATGGAAGCCTGGGCAGGCCCTACTGGATCACTGGCCTGATGGCTGAAAAGCTGTGGGAGCACTTGTCTTTATTCATCAACTTTGAAAACTTTACTGATACGAGACAAAGCAAATGGGGTAGCATCTACAGCGGTTCCGTGAACAATCCCGTATTTAAGGATATCTATGCGCCAGTAGAAGGATTTGTTGTGAATGGAGGCGTCAAGATCAGATTGTGATGACGGAAAGAAACGCAAAGGGAAGAACCACGGAGGCTCGGGGGCACGGAGGATCACGGAGGAAACTTATTGCCTTTGTTGCCAGGAGGTTGATACCAATTGTGAGCAATTGCTTCGTGCGTCGAGAGGACGATTAAATTTGTCCTTCCTCCCTTGGTAGTGAATCGCTACAAAGGCGCGAAGACGGAAAGGAGCGCAAAGGGAAGAACCACGGAGGCTCGGGGGCACGGAGGATCACGGAGAAAAACTTAAGCCTTTGTTGCCATGCGGTTAATACCAATCGTGAGCCGTTGCTTCGTGCGTCGAGATGACGATTCAAGCTGCCCTTCCTCTAGCTTTGGTCCTTCGCCGCGCTGACCCGAACAGGCTGCACCCCGTCTGGTTCAGCTTAGATCGGTTTCGGATCAATTAAGAGGTCCATGCAGGCCTGCCTCAAAGACATCTTCCACCACAGCAACATCTATTCAGCCCGATTTTTTGGCTGATTATATCTACCATTAGCACCATCTGTATAGATAATGTGTTGTTGGCAACCCTCCCCTGATGTCAACCAGGATGAGCCCTGCGAACGAGACAGGCTGGCTTTGATTTGTTAGCTATGTTCCCTACATTAGCAGCGCTTCTATAATACATCCAATCAACTATATGAAAAAGCTCACCTTATCGCTCGGCTTGCTCTGCCTCATTTCGTTTTCCTCGCATGCTCAGTTTATGGTGGCCAAAATAGTGGGCAAGAATGCTGACCAATTCGGCACCGGCTATGGGTTATTCACTTACCTCGACTTTCCACTGGCGAGTGGCAATCAAAGCGTCCGCCTTGAATTAATGGACTTTGCAATTTTTCCAGCAAAGGGTGAAAATTTTTTTACTTCTACCGGTGGTGGTAGAGGCTACGCGTCTATTAAGCTTGGCTACAAATATGTATTTAGTGAAACGCAGGCCGGTTTTTATGTCCTCCCGTCGGCGGGCTTCGGCAGGGCGGTCTACACGCACCCAGGCAAAGACGCCACGTACGGCGACGGTGTTGCGGTTGCCCTAGAAAGCGGCTACATCATTGCGGTTGGACAGAGAAGCAATA
>JBGTIL010000681.1:0-2894 GCA_041745695.1 Chitinophagaceae bacterium
TATAACAGGCTTAATTTTTGAAAGCGAAACATGCCATTCACATTTTCCCATCCAGCCGCAATTTTACCACTGACCTGTTTCCCGAGCCGATTCTACTCTTTGACCGGACTTGTGATTGGCAGCATGACACCGGATTTCGAATATTTCATTCGGATGCGCGTTTATAGCTCTTATAGCCATACATGGAGAGGTCTTATCTGGTTCAACGTCCCGCTTGCACTTATACTCGCTTTCATTTATCACCTGATAGTTCGCGATAAACTTATCGACAATTTGCCTAATGCTTTGCACAGGCGTTTGCTGGTATTTAAGCAACTTCGGTGGGCAGATTACACCAGGAAAAATATACCAGTGGTAGTTGCATCCTGCATGCTCGGTGCTGCGACGCACATTCTATGGGATGGATTTACACATCAAAATGGGTATTTTGTTCAGGCATTTCCTATCCTTCAAAAAAATGCTTCAATTGGAATTCACCCGACCCCAGTATTCAAGATACTCCAACATTTAAGTTCACTTGTAGGTGCACTTGCCATTCTCAATTTTACGCAACAATTGCCTTTAGCACACCCCGCGATTGAAAGAAGTTCTTTAAATTGGCAATATTGGCTATGGGCTAGTTTCGTGGCGCTTTCCGTGGTGTCAATCAGGTTGTTAGTTGGCAATAAAGTCACAATAGGCGACCTAATCGTTTCGATGCTAACAGGCGCACTAATAGGACCGACCCTTGCCACAATTTTACTTTCACTAAAAAAATAACGGTATTAGATACGGGCTGTGCGTCATGCGGGGCAGATTAATATGCGCTACACCCTGTTTTTCCTAACCCGTCCGACAGCAACAACATCATTCTTATCTTTAAATATGAAAAAGATCTACCCCCTTTTATGCTGTGTTGCTGCAGTAGTGGTATTTGCATTCGCCCGCCTGCCGGCGAAAAACGAAAGGCTCGCAGATCAGCTAACCGGCGCCTGGACACAGCAGGATGGTCAGCTAGAGCAAACACTTCTTTTCGTTGATAGCTATGGTACCCATTCCGTGTACAGCAAAGCGGACAGGAAATTTGTTGAAACGCGCGGCGGCACTTACAAGCTCACTGGCGACAAACTAAATGTCAATTTTGAATTTGATACCCAGTATAAAGAACGAACTGGACAATCAATCACATATAATTTTTCCATTACCAATAATGAACTGACAATAATTGACGATGGCAACGCATCGGTGTACAAGAGAGTCGACAATGCAGCTGCGCCCCTGGCAGGCCTCTGGTCTATAACCGGGCGCATGCAAGAGGGCAAAGTTGTTCCCATACATCGTACAGGAACCCGTAAAACTATTAAGATCCTTTCAGGAACACGTTTTCAATGGGCAGCAATCGATCCCGGACAAAAACAATTCTCAGGTACCGGCGGCGGCACTTATGAATTTGCCAATGGGAAATATACAGAACACATTGAATTCTTTTCAAGAGACAGCAGCCGGGTGGGCGCTTACCTCAGCTTTGACGGAAACCTGAAGAATGGCGAATGGCACCATAGCGGACTCAGCTCGAGAGGCGATTCCATCTATGAAATATGGAGCCGGTTTAAAAATTAATCTGCGACGCCCAATCCCCAATCCCTTCCTTTGTTTACCGCAGGAACACCTTCGGTAATCCATTTGGCCGGCTTCTCTCCCTTTAGCATCCAGTCGAAGAACTGCTGCTGACGTACCTGTATGTCTTTCCGGTTCTTGCGCTCTACAAGATTATGAGCCTCCCCGTTATAGTTCAGCATCCACACCTTTTTATTCAGCCTGCGCAGTGCCGTAAACATTTCAATACCCTGCTGCCAGGGAACAGCGCCATCCGCATCGTTAGCCATGATCACTACCGGCGTAGTTACTTTCGGTAAGAAAAACAGCGGCGAGTTTTCTATGTATAAATTGGGCTTCTCCCAGATGTTAGACCCGATCCGGCTTTGCCCCTTCTCATACTGAAACTGGCGGGTAACACCACTCTCCCAGCGAATGCCACCATAAGCACTGGTCATGTTCACCACCGGTGCGCCAGCCCAGGCTGCCTTAAACATATTAGTCCGGGTTATTACATGTGCTACCTGGTAGCCACCCCAGCTTTGTCCCTGCAGGGCCATGTTCTTTGCATCTACCCAGCGATTTTTAGCCAGTGCCTGCGCACCGCTCACTATGTAGTCGTAGGCATCCTTACCCGGACCTGTACCGCCGCGGGTATAGCTGATGTCGGGAGTGAAAACCAGGTATCCCCTGCTTACATAAAAAGGTATATTCAGCCGGCTCGGTGTAGGTGACGGCGTCTGGTAACTGTATAAACCGTCGGACAGTTTTTCATAGAAGTAAATGATCATCGGGTACTTTTTGCTCGAATCAAAATCTTCCGGCTTGTACAGGATGCCTTCAGATTTTTTGCCGCTGAAAGTAGTCCACTTAAAGAGTTCCGCCGTTCCCCAATTGTAAGACGCCTGCTGTGGATTGGTACTGGAAAGCCTGGTTTCAATTCCGCTCTCTGTAAAAGAATAGACATCCGGTGATTGTGTAAAGTTTTCTTTTGTGTAGATATAAGCCGCAGCATTACGGGCCTTCGATAAAACACCATAACCATTCTTACCAAAGCCACCTAAGTTCCTCATGGGCTGACCGGCTGCAAGGTTGACGGTCTTAAACCCTGTTTCTTTGGTTGCTACATTTTGTGCCCTGAAGTGGAGTGGCTGCCCTGCAACAAAATACCGCTCAGTAGAATCCAACTTTATATAACGATAAGCCTCTTTGCTCTTGCGACCAGCGGCGGTAACATTAAGTGGTGCCCTGGCACCTGCAGGGTCAACCTTCCACACATCGTACCTGTCGTATAAGTAAACGGCGGAGTCGCCCTGGTG
>JBGTIL010000682.1:0-11295 GCA_041745695.1 Chitinophagaceae bacterium
AATAGCCTACCCGGTAACATTGTTTTTTGTGTCATGTGGGTTGACGAATAAAGGCTAAACTTGTGCGTTGTCATTAAGCTGTATATCTTAACCCAAGGTTGACTGTTCGTAATAGCCCACACGAACGCGAAACCCTAATACACTGTGCCTCATTATGAAATTCGCTTTTGTTATACTATCCTTTCTCTATTCGTGTAGTGCTTTTTCACAATCAGATCCCTCTATTACATACACATTAGATTATTTTAAGTCAAATAATATAACTCTGAATGTACTACAACCACCAAAGGGATATTCAGTTTATTATAATTGCGATTCAATGCTTTTTTTGAGAGGAGATTTTTCAGATACCATAAAGATTTGGACTCCTGGTCTAGAATGGGTGCATACGCTCGAGCAATTTAAGGAGCTTATGACCAGCCCTCAGTATGGTAAAACTTTTTTTCCAAAATCCATATTGTCAGATGGACGGGTTATGGTTGATACGTATTTGGAGACTCAATTCATTTTCCGAAACGATTCACTTTTTGAATTAGACGACACTGTTTCTAAGCCACCTGAATATTTCCAATTGGTCGTCAAGCAGGTTCAAGGACTAATTGATGTTGCAACATATAAAAAACGAAGGGATAGTATAGATTCAATTTATAAGGACAAACACGCCTATATAGCCAAACTGATTTTTGCAAAGGAAATGTTTAAGTCAGGTAGGAGAAAAGTGAAATTGACCAGTAAAGTGAACTATGCGAGAGATGAAATACAACTCGAAAGGCAGTGGTATGAGGATGGAAAAAAATGCTATTTAATCCGAATCAACAACGTAGAAGATGGGGATACTATCAGTTATGCTTACGCCATTGATGAGGACTTGAAGTTTGTTTGGTGGCAGGGGTGTAAGAGCCAGCGTCAAAATTAGCGGCGTGCAACTTGGGTTTTAAGCCATATAGGTCCTGAAAATGTTTTGAACTTTATATCTTTAGTCATCGAAAGGAACGAGGTAAAGCTGTTGACTTTTCATTGCACATACTTCTTAAACCCTCTCCGTTAGCAGCAGCTTTCATGGCTCACCTTTTTTTTATAATCTTCCTATTCTTCTTGAATTTTCCTGGTGGACTAAAGGCACAAAACGTAAAAACTTTATCCATAGTTGGCAAGCAGTACATCGGGCACTTGGATCAGTGGGGTTTTTGTCTAACAGAGCCAAGAGGCGACACTATTTTAAACTTGCCGCAGTCAGACTATTTTGATTTTAAATCTGAGGATTTTAATAAAGATGGCTTTAAAGACCTTTACTTGGAATTGGGCGGCAATATGCCTGAGAGATATGCTCTTTATCTTTTCGTTCTTTCAACAGGAAAATTCAAAGAGCTTAAAAACTTTAGCGACTTTCCATCTGCGCAGCTGGTTCCAGGTACTACTTGTTATTATTCTTATTACCGTTCAGGCTGTGCAGATAATGCATGGGGAAGCTATTTGTTTTACATAAGAGATTACACAGCAGTCAAAGCTGGAAAAATAAAAGGCGAAGGCTGTGGCATTGATGACCGCATTGACATCTTCAAAGTGGTTCACAATAGGGAAAGTTTCATCATGAGGCTGCCGTTAAATACTGTTGAAAAGTACAGAGACAACAAATGGGGATTCATCAAATCGTATTGGCTAAAAAATTATGAAAAGTTCCTGAAACACAGACAGGATACTGCTAGCACAGCATTCGTAAAATAGCGGCTGTTTATCTATCTTTCAAGAACAAAACTCATCAACTGCAGAAAGTAAGTGAAGCAGGAGCACCCAGAATGCCGCTACTTCACCAACACTCTCTTCGTTAAACCACATGGTACAACTTCGTATATCATTCTTTTTTTTGATTTCTTCAATCGCTACGGAACTCTTTTCACAAACAGGGGTTGAGCCCCGGATATATAGAAATGTAATTCGCAAAAACCAACCGGGAAAAAAGTTTGTTTTTGATTATTCCAACGGCGAAATCGCCGACAACACCCGGCTGAAGTATTTGGGTGATGTAACCACAAAGCACGGAATCACCTATAAAGTGCTGACGTCGATTTGGGTCTGGGGCTACTCAAAGCGGGGGACCACCAGACTACTGCTTTTTGACGATAAAAACCGGTACGTGGGTAACTTCGTTCTAGGGATGACTCATCAAGCGCCCACTAATGTGACAGCAAGCAGGCTGATTTTTAAGCTTCCAAAGGTTTCAGGTTGTGACATTAACTTAAAGAGTGAAATCAGTTTTGCTGACGGCATTCCCAAGAAGTTCTTTCTTGAATGTAAGAATGGCGATGGTGATACAGTCTACTTCGAACCCTCAAAGTAATTGCCGGCAATAAGCACATTGTATTTAAGCAATACAGGCGGCGGAATAATTATTGAGCACGGGAATTGCTATTTTACCTCGTCACCGGGAACCAGCCGCATCACCGTCTGTACTGCATGAAGTCACCCTCCGTTATAGCCATTCATTACGTCTACTGATTAGCCACAAAGAGACCACGAAGCTCAGCAAAACCTTTTTCCAATTCTCGATAAACATCGAACGGTTTTAGTCTTCCGAGGTTCACAATCCGAGATTGTAATAAAATGAAAAACCCGTACGGGATTTCCGTACGGGCTAAATTCCGTAAAAACCTTTTTAGGTATGACTATTATCGTTGTGACCTTACCTAGCCCGGGTTCAAACTTTCAAATAGAGGATTTACAGAGAATTGTCAATTATTAAATTGATAACAAACAAAAACGGTTTGTAAGAAAAAAATTCTAAGCATTTTAAGCAAGCATCAAGGGTATCTGTCTTACAGCTAAGGGTAGGGAGGCAACCTCCTCCACTCCCTAATTAATATAGAGTAGGATCTCCCCGAAAAAGCTTCAACCCTATCCTTTTTCGGTTTGAACATTTAAAGTTTGATACTCGGAAAGCCTCAGCAAGACGGCCTTAAATCAATAAATCGACTCCCTGTTTTAACTGCTCAGCAATGCTGCCTACAATAATTCCCTTTAGATAATTTGGAAAATACGATACATCGAAGTGTAACATTATCGACTACACAACCTGTTTATCTGAGATGGTTCGATTCCGGTTGTCTCAACAATACAGAGGCTACTTACAGTTTCATTACTCACCTTCCGCACTTTATTAGAACTTCCATCAGCCACCCATAAAATGCCTTGATCATCCTAAATAAGATCCCGAACAAGACCAAATGTTGCAGAATTAGAGTTGCCGTCCTCCCGCCCGAAAACACCAGTACCTGCAAAGGTGGTTACCATAACTGAATGGTCAGGCGGTAATGAGTACGTAAATATAGGTCCGAGAGCAGTCTTGCCATCAACCGTTACGCTAACAGATCCGGATGCGCCTTTTTGAGGTACAGTACCGATTAACTGGTTAGTAGCCGCACTCATTACGGACGCTGGTACTCCATTGAACATTACTTTGTTTCCCGTAACCACCGGGCTAAAGTTCTTTCCATTGATTGTATCTCTAAGCAATGCCAGACCTTTCGTTGAGACGATGCTCGTAATTTGTGGAGATGTGCCTGCATTATTGTCTGGCGTATTGTCGGCGGGCTTAGAGCGGTTTCATATGCTGAATAAAGCGACAACTCCGACAATAAAAAATGAACTGGTTCTCATAACTTTCGCGTGCATCTACCAAAAGTCTCTGATTGCTTTGGCAAATCGAAAAGGGCATCTGACGGTTGAATTTTTTTTGACCGTAGAACGCAACTAGTGTAATGATTACTAAATAGATTCAGTAATAATTAGACAGTAAGTGGTTTCCCGGTATATGTCCATTTAAACGGTTTAGCCCTTTGTTCATTGTAGGTTTTTACATATTCCATCAATTGGTCTGTGAGCTGCTTTTTTGATTTCCATACTCCTCCTTTCAATACATCCCTGGTCAGCATGTTAAACCATATCTCGATCTGATTGAGCCATGATGAATAGGTTGGTGTAAAATGTAATGTTATCCTGCTTTTGGATGCTATCCACTCACTTACCATCTTGTGCTTGTGCACCGTGAGATTGTCTGCAATTACATGCAGGTGTTTTTTCGGATATTTCCGGTATAGCTGTTTTAGAAACTGAAGAAAGTTTTCAGCGGTATTGCTATCCATCGTCTTTGCCGTAATATCTCCTTTATGAACAGCGAGTGCTGCAATAAGGGCAACTGTTCCGTTACGCTTGTAAGTAGCTGTCAAGCGTTTGGGTGCTTTCTCTCTCAACGGCAGTACCGGTTGCGTCCTGTCCAATGCGTGTATTTGTGTTTTCTCGTCAACGCTTATCACAAGTGCATTTTGCGGCGGGTTCATATACAAACCAACAATGTTGGTCATCTTGGCTTCAAACTCCGGGTCAGTGCTCTTGCCACACCAATATTCGATCTTATGCGGCTTTAAATCTGCCTGACTGAGCAGTTGCTGCACCTTGCTCTGACTCATTCCTGTTTCCTTTGCAATCCGCCTTTGGCTCCAGGAGGTATAACCGTTGCCTGGCTTGGAAGTCGCCAGCTTTATTACTGTTGTTTTTTGCACGGCTGTTAACCGGGGAGGTTTGCCACTTCTTGGTGCATCTGCTAAACCCGGCATTCCGCTGGCTGCGAACCGCTTGCGCCATTTATTGATAATAACCTGGCTCACTCCCAACTGATTTTGAGTCTCAACAAAGCTTCGACCCTTGTGCCAGTCTAATATAATCTTTGCTCTTAGCACCTGACGACTTTCGGCTTTTGTACTCCTGGCGATTGTCTCCAGTTCTACCAAATCCTGTGATGTTATCGCAATTGTTGTCCGCTTTGCCATACACAAATATACTAAGTTAACTTAGTAATCTATACACTAGTTCGAAGTTTCCGATGTACAATTGTACATCGAACTACCTGTAACTTACAGGTGCGGCTTTTGTTCAAAGTGATGTCTTTAGCTTCATTTATCAATACCATTAGTGTATTGTTAGGATACTATATCTTTTATTAAACATGTTATCAGACCCAAATATGAAAAGGTATCTCTACATTTTTAGCTCGTTTACAGTTCTTGTTGGTTGTTCATGTAATGAGACCACTAATCGAACCACTTCCATCTCAGCCAAGGTCGCGGATAGTACTCTTCCGCCAAAGCCTGCAGCGATTGAACCAGCCTCAGACACGGCAACGAGATCTAGCCCCGCCGCTAATCCCCAAATTCTGACCCTGTCCGCTAATGCACTGCAGTTAGTAGATGCCGTCAGCGGCTCTACGAAGGAAATCTCTTTCGGAATGCCATTCGATCAACTGCTGGCACTTATGAACCGTGTACTGAATGTCAAAGAACCAAGTAGCATTCAGGTGAATGCTGAATGCGGTGCTGGGCCCCTTAAAATGGCAACTTGGTCCAATGGACTGACTCTTGTCTTTGCTGAAAAGCAGCGCGGCAATGGAGAGTGGCGTTTCGCCGGTTGGTTTGCTGGAAAGCCAGCTACAAATGACCGAAAGCTTACTACTATGGCAGGCATTAGTGTCGG
Source organism: Chitinophagaceae bacterium (assembly GCA_041745695.1). Classification (GTDB taxonomy): domain Bacteria; phylum Bacteroidota; class Bacteroidia; order Chitinophagales; family Chitinophagaceae; genus Flavisolibacter. The sequence continues at coordinate 5,524 of JBGTIL010000682.1, forward strand.
CTCCAGCCGCAAAGAATTAGAAGAAGTTTATGTAGTCACCGTGATCAAGACATCGCTAGGGCAGGAATTTAGTGTCGGCGATGGTTTTTTTGGCATTCTTTCAGGTGCAGCAAAAGAGGCTACAATCGAAGTTATGTGGAGCGGTGCGAGCTGCAATTTCAGGTAAGCTAAGTAGATGCTGACAGGCAGTCGAGAATATCCTGCTGGATTAGTAGTAGATCTGATCTACCAATTCTATGAAAAGCCGAGTGGCAGCAGCAAAGTCTTGTTGTTAGACAGTTCTGAACATCTGAGTACGATATATTCTGAATCTGACGTCCCAATACTAAGATCCAACTCAAACTAATCTAAAGGAGGAGTTAGAACCCGTAAGGCCTCTTACCGGATGGAATGCCTCAGGTACTGGATCAGTTAAAAGAAGGAAATAAAATACGTGAGCAGCGCGAAGCTTGCGCTTAGTCAAGGGGCATTTTCCCAGGATCGCTGATGTTTTCCTAACTACGAAATTCAGCCGCCTTATTAATTGGTAAGTGGGGGCTCATAAAAAATTCTTTAACAAACATCGGGACCTACTATTTCGTATCGAATGGCACATGCCAGGTGGTTAGGCATACGCCCGCTGAGGCAATTTTGGAGTGGAAAAATACAAGCCCCAACGGTGGCAAATTCTTTCGGAGATCTTATTTGAAAAGATAATCCTGCTCTCTACAGGTCAACAAGGAGAATTTAATAATGGTAGTATCGGTAACTAACGACCCAGCATATACTGCCTTCTTTTGTGCAAATCTTTTGCACAGGGTAAAAAAGCAAAAGGGTCTCAATCTCTTGAAACCCTTTACTGTGGCAGTGACCGCGTTAGGATTCAAACCTAAAACCTTCTGATCCGTAGTCAGATGCTCTATTCAATTGAGCTACGCAGCCGTTATCGGACGGCAAAAATAAGGTATCGGAGTATTGCCGCAAATTTTTATTGGATACATCCCCCTGGATCTTTAGTCAATTTACATCTGCGTTGCCGTGTAGCCGCTGATACAAATACCTGATTTCGCTTACAGACAACAAATAGCGAATACTGCATCCGCCTGCGCCCGAGCGAGCCAGGTGGCTATCACTTGCCAAAGAAGAAGCCCTGATTCAAGCAGCGGCGATCATAAAATTAATGAAGAGATGAGGTAAAAGGGCAAGGCTCCACACTTCGTAAACGAGATCGGGCAACCAATGTTCCAAAATTATCCGCCTTCTTTAACAGGTTTATCGAAAGGAGTTTTCTCTTGCCCCTGTTTAGGGTGCAGTGCGCTGGATAAAAGGATTTCTGCCACTACTTCAATCAATATTTCGACGACTGTGAACACACAAAAAAACAGATCATTTTTATCAGAATCAGTTCCTGGAGCGGCGATCGGTTGCGCAGTACAAGTTCTGCCACACCAGACCGCAAAAAAATGGTCTGCACCACGCAACCCTTTTGTGGCAAGTTTACTACTACCTAGTAGATACATGCTTGCCCAAAAGAAAACTTACCCCGTTAACTAACCAGTTGGCGGGGTTCTTTTTACTTCACCCCATCACACCGGGATCTTTAGGTTTGGCGATTACCCATCTTCCTGCTTCAGGTCTAGTACTTGTGACGCACAAAAGCCTCCATAGCCGCGTAATGTGTCAGCCCAAGCTGCGCATATAAACCAGCCGTTACCGCATTGCGCTCTTCAGCCCGCTGCCAGAACTCCCGGCTGTCGCCCCCCTGGAAAGGCACCATGTCCTTCTGCGACTGGTGAATGAAGATACCATGACGCTTACGCAATACCTGGTCAGGACTCATGGGTATCGCCATCTCAATTTCTTCTATATTCCATTCCTGCCAGGCACCCTTGTATAACCACAGCCAACAATCGTTCAGCCATTCCTCACCACCCGCTTTTAGCCTGCGGAGCGCTTCCTGTACCACCTCCAGGCAAACCTTATGCGTACCATGCGGATCCGCCAGGTCTCCGGCACAAAATACCTGGTGCGGTTTTAAAGCCTGCAGCAGTTCCATTGTGATACGCACATCGTCTTCGCCCATTGGGTTCTTTTCAATCGTGCCCGTTTCATAAAATGGCAGATCCTGAAAATGTATGTTCGCCTCCGGTATGCCCACGTAACGGCAGGTAGCCTTTGCCTCACCGCGTCGGATCAATCCCTTGATCGAACGAATCTGCTGTGTGTCGTTCTGATTCGATCTTTTACTATGCAGGTAGTTGCGCACGTCTTTGAAGATCTGCTCTGACCGGTCGTTGTTGATGCCGGCAATTTCTTCGAAGCCTACTGCAAAATCAAGATAGCGCGTTACAAACTCGTCGGTTACAGCGATGTTTCCGGAGGTCTGGTAGGCTACATGCACATCGTGTCCCTGGTCGTGAAGGCGCTGAAAAGTGCCACCCATACTAATGATGTCATCGTCTGGATGCGGCGAAAATATGATCACCTTTTTAGGATAGGGTGCAGAGCGCTCTGGATGGGCCGGAATATCAGCGTTGGGCTTGCCACCGGGCCAGCCTGTGATCGAATCGCGCAGCATATAATACACCTGCAGGTTAATTTCGTATACGTCCCCTTTCTCCACGATCAGTTCGCCAAGACCGTATTCGTTGTAGTCGTTCGTGGTGAGTGAGAGCACCGGCTTATTGGCTCTGAGGGCCATGTTCACTACTGCTTTTTTTATGGTAGGCAAACTCCACTCTATCTCACCGGTTAACCAGGGCGACTTATTCCTCGTTAGCTCCGCCGCCGATGCCTGGTCTAGTATAAAGGTGCAATCTGTATGCTGTTGCAGTAAAGAAGCTGGCACGGCTTCGGTTACAGAACTCTCCACTGCCTTCTGAATAACAGAAGCCTTGAGTGGTCCCCAGGCCATGAGTAAGATGCGCTTGGCCTTCAGTATGCTTCCGATGCCCATGGTTAGCGCCAGGCGCGGCACCTGGGCAATGTTGGGGAACTCGTAGGCATTGGCTAGCCGGGTAGAGTTTTCGAGGTTGATCAACCGGGTACGGGAATAAATGGTAGACCCGGGCTCATTAAAACCAATGTGTCCGTTGTTGCCTATTCCAAGTATTTGCAGGTCAATACCGCCAGCCTGTTCTATAGCGGCTTCGTAGGCTGCGCAGTGATCTTTTAATTGTTCCTTGCCCAGTGCACCATTCGGGATATGAATGTTGGCCGGGTCGATGTCGACATGATCGAACAGCATGCGGTGCATAAAGCTCCGGTAGCTTTGCAACGCATCGTTATCAATAGGGTAGTACTCGTCCAGATTAAAGCTCACTACGTTTTTAAAACTGAGTCCTTCTTCACGGTGCATGCGCACCAGTTCGGCGTACAGGGCTTTCGGCGTAGAACCCGTTGCTAGCCCCAGTATACAGGGGATGCCTGCAGCCTCACGGGCACGAATCAGGTTGCTGATTTCAGCAGCCGCAAACTGCGACCCGCTCTTCATATCCGGATAAATCTTTACAGTAATACGTTCAAAGGCATCGATCAAATTAATGTCGGTCATGGGCTCTTAAATAAGGTCTTAAAGATAAGTAGCAATGCTGGTGAAGTAAAATCGATAGCCAATGAAAAACCTGGCTTCCCTCCCTGCACGCATTTAACGATCCAATGGCTGTCAGCAGTAGCGTTTGAATAGCCATGCGTCTTGCGTTCAGCATGTTGTAAATATGCCCTGGGTATGCAGATGCTAACGGTTCCCCGTAGTAGCACGCCTTCGTTTTTTTGGCGTCTTTTCTTTGCGGCTGCTTGTAGGCTTAATAGGCGAAGCCGTAGGATCCTTCTTTGTGATAGTTTCAGGTGGAGGTGTTTTGTCTTCCGATGCCGAGTGGTTCCAATTGGCGTTCCAGAGCTCGTATCGTTTTTTTTGTACTTCCAGTTTTCTTACAAAATCATTCCAGCTCTTTGCTTCCTTCCTGCTCCATAATACTTCGCTCAGAGCACTCATGCGCGGAAAGATCATATATTCCACCTTACTTGGATTCTGCATGTATTCTGTCCATATATTGGCCTGCGCACCCAGCACATACCGCGCTGCTGTCTCCGGCAGTTCTTTCGGTACCGGGTCGTAAGCATACACGCTGTACAGCGGGTTGTAACCACCGAAGGTTACCGAGTCTTCTTTCTTTGTTTGCGAATGATCGAAGTATACGGGTTGCTGCGGCGTCATTATCACTAAATGCTGCTGGTTGGCAGCAGCTATACCACCTTTCTCACCCTGCCAGCTCATGACCACTGCGTTGGGCGCCAGTCCTCCTTCCAGTATCTCATCCCAGCCAATCAGTATCCTTCCTTTCGAAGTGAGAAACTTTTCTATGCGTTTGATAAAATAGCTCTGAAGCCCCTGCTCATTTTTTAACCCTTGGCGTTTTATGCGCTCCTGGCAACGGGGGCATTGCTTCCAGTGTGTCTTAGGACTTTCATCCCCGCCAAGATGAATGTATGGTGAAGGGAAAAGCTCCATTACTTCCTGCAGCACTCCCTCGAGGAAGACAAACGTGGAATCATTACCTGCGCAATACACATCTTCGAAAACGCCCCAGGTTTCCTGCACCAGTTTAGTGCTACCCCTCGACTGCTGTAACTTACTTTCAGTTGAAGTGTGCATCGTAAGAGGCGTTTTTTTATCCGGAAAACAACTTAGCCCCGGATAGGATGCAATAGCTGCTGACGAGTGCCCCGGCATTTCTATTTCGGGTACAACCGTTATATGGCGGTCGGCCGCATACTGCACTATCTCTTTAACCTGGGATTGAGTGTAATATCCACCGTATCTTTTATTGTCATTGCCTGTACCGGGAAATTTTCCTACGATGGTACCGTTCCTGTAGCCACCTGTTTGTGTAAGCCTTGGGTATTTGTTGATTTGTATCCGCCAGCCCTGATCTTCGGTAAGGTGCCAGTGAAAGAAATTCATCTTGTGAAGGGCGATGTAATTGATGTATTTTTTAATGAAGGCGACATCAAAAAAATGCCTTCCCACATCGAGGTGCATGCCCCGGTAGTTGAACCTGGGATAATCCTGGATGCTCACATTAGGTACCAGCAGTGACGAGACAGATATACCATTTGTTTTACCTATGATCGAGTTGAAGTCGTAGGGCTCCAGCAACTGCAGCAGGGTTTGTATGCCATAGAAAGTGCCTGCATAGGTATCGCCTTCAATCCTTATTCCGCTGCTGCTGATGTTAAGCGAATAGCCATCCTTGTCGGGAGCCTTGATGAATTTTCTTGTCACCAGCCGTATAAAATTCTTTGTCTCCTGCCGGTCTACTTCCAGGGTAAATCCATATACTGAATTGAGGTAGTCGTTTAAATACCGCGCTGTTTTACGATCGGGCTCATCCTGAACAACAATTACCGTTGACTTGCTAAGTTTGAAGTTGCCCGGGACTCTTTTGACACTGACCGGTTCGGGGATGATGTTGAAAGGCTGTGCCAGCAAGGCTTTTAACAAGCAGATGAAGACTGAGGTAAGGATTATTCTTAACATTGAACTGTTTCAAAATGGATGTTGATTACCATGCTTACTGGAGCACCGACAATACAAGTGAGGACGGGTTTTTGGCATCATGGTAAATGCGGATATCGGCTTTCTGAAAATCCCGGTCTGTGGCTTTGTAGATGTCTACAAATTTTTGCGGGTTGCGGTCCGCCAGGGGAAACCACGAACTCTGCACCTGCACCATCAGACGATGACCCTTTTTAAAAGTATGCGCTACGTCGGGCATTGAAAAGTTTACTTTT
>JBGTIL010000683.1:0-6467 GCA_041745695.1 Chitinophagaceae bacterium
AAGGCCATCGTCTGCGCGCGGGAGGGTGACTAACCGTAATGCATATTGGAAGGGCTGGTCATCGCACTCCAAAGAAATGCGAAAGTCTTATTTAAGCAAGGCAACTGCTGATGTGAAAAAAGATATGGAGTCGGCATCGCCCATGGACAGGCTTGTGTGTGGCGACGTAGGATTTGGGAAAACAGAGATCGCGATACGGGCGGCCTTCAAAACCTGCCTGGATGGCAAGCAGGCTGCTATCCTGGTGCCTACCACCATCCTTGCTTTTCAGCATTACAAAACCTTTAAAGACCGCCTTAAAGATTTTCCTGTTACCGTTGATTATGTGAACAGATTTAAGTCAGCGAAAGAAAAGAAGGACACTTATAAAAGACTTGAAGAAGGTAAGGTTGACATCATTATCGGCACGCATGCCTTATTAGCCAAAGACGTTAAGTTCAAAGAACTGGGTCTGCTGGTTATTGATGAAGAACAAAAATTTGGCGTCGGTCATAAGGAAAAGATCAAAACGCTGCGTACCTCTGTAGATGCACTAACGCTCACTGCCACACCTATACCACGCACCTTGCAGTTTAGTTTGATGGGTGCCCGGGATCTTTCGATTATTAACACGCCTCCGCCTAATCGCCAACCCATTCAAACAGAAGTGCGCGTATTTGCAGAAGATTTTATCCGTGATGCGATCTACTTCGAAACAGAAAGGGGAGGCCAGATCTTCTTTATACATAACCGGGTGCAGGGTCTGCCTCAAATGGCGGCCATGATCCAGGATCTTTGTCCCGACATCAGCATTGGCTTTGCACATGGTCAGATGGAAGGGCATGAGCTCGAGGAACGCATACTCGATTTTATTGATAAGAAATACGACGTGCTTGTATGTACCAACATTGTTGAAAGCGGTGTAGACATTGCGAACGTGAACACCATTATTGTTAACAACGCACATCAGTTCGGGCTCAGCGATCTGCACCAACTCCGGGGGCGTGTGGGAAGAAGTAACAAAAAAGCATTCTGCTACCTGCTGGCTCCACCCATGAGCACACTTCCAACCGATTCACGCAAGCGCCTCCAAACACTTGAGCAGCACAGCGAGTTGGGCAGCGGGTTTCAGATAGCCATGCGTGACCTCGACATACGTGGCGCCGGCAATATGCTCGGAGGAGAACAAAGTGGCTTCATGGCCGACATCGGTTTCGACACCTATCAAAAAATACTGGACGAGGCTATCCGCGAACTAAAGCGTACCAAATTCAAAGACCTCTTTAGTGAAGAAATCAAGGCCCAGGATGACTTTGTACAGGATTGTACTATCGATACCGACCTGGAGATTTTGATTCCGGATGGATATGTTCAGAACATTACAGAAAGGCTCTCTTTGTACTCAAGGCTTGATAGCTGCGATTCGGAAGAAGATCTTACACACATGGAAACGGAATTCGTAGATCGTTTTGGTCCTTTGCCGGCAGAAGTACAAGGATTGTTTACTACGGTACGCTGCCGAAAGATTGCAGTAGTATTGGGATTTGAGAAGATGGTGTTGAAGAATGAAACGTTAAAGTGTTATTTTATCAATAAACCCGACTCTCCGTACTACGAATCGGCACTGTTCAAAAGCATACTCGATTACCTTCAAACAGGAACAAATAAAGCGAAGCTTAAGCAGGTCGGCAAGCTTTTCATGCTGGTGGTAGAACCCGTACAAACAATGCACGAAGTGCTTGTTTTTTTACAGCGGATGCACAAGGAAACGAAAGAGTCAAAAGGCGCCGGAATTAAGGTCTGACGAGGCTTTGCATTTTTCGGGTATATGAGTACTTTTATCCCATCAATATACCCAATGAATCCAAGCCGTCTGCTCGTACTGAGCGTTTTCCTATTTATCAACCTTTGTTTACAGGCTCAAAAAAATTCAAATACCATCTGGCTCAAAAGCGGCGCAGTTACTCCCTCCCGCGATCTTTCAAAAGGGGTCATTGACAGCTTCAACAACGAAATGGCCAGGGGCGGCGGTCGCACTATCGCACTGGTTCAGTTTGCGCGCATACCATCTGAGGCGGAGCGGAGGGTCCTGCTAAGTGCAGGCATTGAACTTTTATCTTATGTACCTGATTCAGCTTATACTGTATCTATTACTGCCCCCGTTCCCCTGGCACTATTACAGAACATAAAAGTGGTTGCGTTGATGCTTTTGAAGGCGCAACATAAGATGGAGGAAACCTTAGCCAGGGGTGTTTTTCCAGGCTATGCCGTCAAAGTTTCGGGCACGCTGGATGTCCGTTTGCTCTTTCCTAAGTCCGTGCCAGTCAGTGATGTTCTGAATTTCCTGAAAACAAATAACTACGAGGTCTTGTCTGCTGCCTGGCAACAGCAACACCTGCTCGACGTGCGCATACCTGTTAGCCGGTTGCAGGAACTCGCTTCATCTCCTTATGTACTGTTTGTGCAGGCCCTGCCTCCGCCCGATATGCCGCTTAACCTCGATAGCAGAACAGGCGCACGCGCCAACGTGCTGAATCGTTCTGTTGCCAGCGGAGGCAAAGGTTTGAACGGTGAGGGTATAGTGATTGGTGTGGGCGACAATGCCAACATCCAGCGGTATGTAGACTTTTCAGGACGGCTGCTTTCGTCAGGAAACAATGATTTTTCGGCCCACGGGGTTCACGTTTCCGGCACAGCAGGTGGCGCCGGCATTGTAAATGAATTGTACAGGGGTTATGCACCGAGGGCAAAAATTGTAAGCGAATTTTTTAGCGGCATCCTTGCCCGGATACCGGTTTTTGTGCAGGATTATAATATGCTTGTGACCAACAACTCCTATGGCATTTTTGCCGGCTGCAGTACTTTCGGTATTTACGAGGGAACTGCTGCTGCTGTCGATGGACTTGCTTTTGATTATCCAAATTTGCTAAATGTGTTTGCAGCCGGCAACAGCGGCTCAACCACCTGTGCTCCGTTTGCAACCGGTTTTCATACTGTTCTTGGCGGCTACCAGGCTGCAAAAAATGCGCTGATGGTTGGAAACACTACCGACAGTGGACTCGTTATTACGGCCTCCAGTAAAGGTCCCGTAAAAGACGGACGACTTAAGCCGGAAATTACTGCTATGGGCACCAATGTCACCTCTGCCTGGCCTATTAACACTTATGCCTTGAATACAGGCACCAGCATGTCGGCTCCCGCAGTTACCGGGGGAGCAGCTTTATTATACCAGCGGTACCGCCAGTTAAACAGCGGGGCAGATGCACCAGGTGCTCTTATTAAAGCACTGCTCTGCAACGGCGCTTCAGACCGTGGCAATAAAGGTCCGGATTTTACCTACGGTTTCGGCTGGATGAACCTTGTAAGAAGCGTGAACATGCTGGACAGCAACCGTTACCTCAGCGGCAGTATTGCCAATGGTGCTGCGGTTACTCAAACCATCGCAGTTCCCGCCAACACAGCCCGCCTGAAAGTGATGCTCTACTGGCACGATCCAGCTGCGTCACCGGTAGCCACCCGCGCGCTCGTAAACGATCTTGACCTTGAGGTAATTACCCCGGCAGCAGCCCTGCATCTTCCGCAAATACTGGATACTTCCGCCGCCGGATTAAATACTCCGTCCACAATGGGCGCTGATCATTTGAATAACATAGAACAGGTAGAAATAGACAACCCAGCCTCAGGAAATTATACCATCACTGTTAAAGGAACTGCAGTTACAATGAATCCTTCGCAACAGTATTACCTGGTATACGATTTTGTTCCGGTAGAACTTACACTCACTGCTCCTTTTGGAGGTGAGAGCCTGGCTCCAACAGTACCGGGTGTTGCCAAGTCGAAAATTACATGGGAAGCAGAAGGGTATACTACAGGAACTGTGACCATCGAGTTCTCCGACAATGGCGGTGCCTCCTGGACTAACCTCGCCTCTGGCGTCGACGTCAACCGGCGTATTTTCAGTTGGTTGGTACCAGGCATTGCTACCAATCAGGCTCGTGTGCGCATTACCAAAGAAGGGTCTGGAGAATCCAGCACCAGCATGCCGTTTACCATCGTTCCTGTGCCGGTTATTTCGCTGGCCGCCACGCAGTGTGCAGGATATATGGCGGTTTCCTGGCCATCTATTCCCGGCGCCACCGATTACGAAGTGCTGCGCTTATTTGGGGAGGAAATGAAATCTGTTGCCACCACTACCGACAGTTTCTTTACACTGAGCAGTCTTTCTGCCGACAGCACTTACTGGGTCGGCGTGCGTGCAAGAGTGGGAGGGCAGGCAGGAGTAAGATCTGTGGCAGTGTCTCGTCAGGCCAACACAGGCACCTGCAGCGGGAGCGTTTCAGATAACGACCTGTTGCTTGCGGCAATAGCCTCTCCCCGGAGCGGCAGAAAATTTACTTCCACTTCCTTAACCGCTACCACACCAGTAACACTGCAAATCAAAAACAGCGACGACCTCCCCGTAACGGGATTCACCGTTCGTTACAGCGTCAATGGCGCACCATGGGTAACCGAGGTTCTTGCAGGTACCACTATCGCCGCAGGCGCCACTTACACGCATACGTTTGCATCTACCATCAACATGTCGGCACTGGGTACCTATACATTAGCGGCAGAAGTGGTGAACGCAACAACGGATCCGGTAACCGAAAACAATTTGGTAACTAACACAATACGCCATCTGGACAATCAGCCGCTTGCGGCTGGCTTTGTTGATAACCTGGAAACAGCGCTGCCTGCAGCTTACACTTTTGATACGGTTGGTTTGTCGGGCATCGACAGGTACGATTTTGAAAATAGTTTACCCACAGCCAGGATAAGGACCTTTGTAAATTCGGGACTTGCTTATTCTGGTAACCGGGCACTGACTTCAGAAAGTACTATCCCGTTGGGAACGCCTACAGCAAGCAATACTATTACCGGCACATTTAATTTGTCGGGCTACAATGCAGCTGTAAACGACATACGCCTAGACTTCCGGTACCTTTTCACAGGTCATCCCGCAGGTGCTGTTAATCGTGTTTGGATCAGGGGAGCCGATACAGATGCCTGGAAGGAAGTGTTTCAGTGCACCGCCACCAAGAGTGAATACGCGCTCACCCCAAGTTTAGAAATTGCAGATTCACTGTTAAAGGTTGGACAGAATTTTTCGTCGAGCTTTCAGGTGCGTTGGGAACATCCTGTTTTTTCGTCAACCATCGACAGGCTTATCAATTTTTCAGTAGACGATATTCGGTTATACGAGGTAGTTAATGATGTGCAGATGATCCGAATTGATACCCCTGTCGCTTCCAACTGCGGGTTGAACTCAATGGTACCGTTAACGGTTACCGTTCACAACAGTCACAATGGGGTGCGAACCAATATCCCGGTGAAGTATGCACTTAACAACGGCCCCTGGGTTCGCGAACTAATAGCTTCCATACCTGCCAACACAACGATACAGTACACTTTTACCAACACGCTTAACCTTTCAGCCTCAGGTGTGTACAGCCTAGTAACGATTGTAGATGATTCATCTGACACCTTCCATGCAAACGACACAGCCAGGCTCCAGGTGCGCAATTCGCCACTTGTCGGTACTTTCCCCTACCGTGAAAATTTTGAAAGTGGTACCGCCGGGTTCTATGCGGAAGGCACTAACAGTTCCTGGGAATACGGCACCCCGGCTTCAACCAGGATCAACGGCGCTGCCAGTGGCATAAAAGCCTGGAAAACCAGACTCGCAGGCAACCATAATGACGATGAACTCTCTTACCTGTATTCTCCATGTTTTAATCTTGCGGCTTTGGTGAAGCCTACCCTGAGCTTTAGTGTTGCTTTGGATCTGGAAGACTGCGGCGCCGCCCTGTGCGATGGTGCAAGGGTGGAATATTCTGCCGACGGAAAAACCTGGATACGCCTGGACACAATTGGTGGAGCACAAAGCACAAACTGGTATAACAAGCCTTATCGTGTTTGGAGCGTCGAGAACTACAAGCGCTGGCATGTTGTAAGCTGCGCTTTGCCAGACAGTATTGATGTATTGAGGTTTCGGATAGCTATGATCTCAGACGGCGGACTGAACATGGAAGGTATAGGGGTTGACGACATACACGTTTACGATAACACAAGCGGTATATATGATGGTCCCACCCTCACCACTGGCATCACGGCAAACGTAACAGGAAATAATTGGATACACTTTGAAACAGGTGGTAAACTAGTGGCCTCTGTGCATCCCAACAACCAGAATTTAGGTAACACCGCGGTACAGGCGTTTATCCATACGGGTGCGGTACGGTCGACATCAACCCAATATTACCACAACAGGAACATCACCGTCAAGCCATTTACAAACAGCCTTCCCGATTCAGTGTCGGTTCGTTTCTATTTTCTGGATAACGAAACGGAAGCCCTGATTAATGCTACCGGCTGCACTGGCTGCGGCAAACCTGGCAGCGCCTACGAAATGGGTCTGTCGAAATACAGCGATGTGGATGATGCTTTCG
>JBGTIL010000684.1:0-2682 GCA_041745695.1 Chitinophagaceae bacterium
CTTACACAGCCGGTGTCAATGCGTACATCAAGACGCTTACAGAAAGTTCCCTCCCCATCGAATACAAGCTGCTTCATTATAAGCCTGAGTTGTGGTCGAACCTCAAGAGCGCCCTGTTTTTAAAATTAATGAGCAAAGACCTTGCAGGCTTCGATCGCGACCTGGATCTTACCAATGCGGCTTCCGTTTTCGACCCCGAGCAGATGAAGGTTTTCTTTACTGACTTTTCCGATTCTTCCCGACCCATTATTCCAAAAGGAACTGTCTTCGCAAAACCTGGAATGGTTCCGGTGCCGCCCGCCACAGCCGACTCGCTTTACTTTGGAAAAAATGCCGGCTACTCGCCGCAGGCAGAGCAACCCGACAGAAGCAACGGGAGCAATAACTGGGCGGTAAATGGAACGAAAACAGCCAGTGGTGCACCCATCCTCGCCAATGACCCACACCTGGGACTAACGCTGCCGTCTATCTGGTTTGAAATGCAAATCACCACACCTACTATGAATGTGTATGGTGCAACTTTTCCTGGTTCGCCCAGCATCATCATCGGCTTTAACGACTACATCGCTTTTGGTTTCACCAATGCCCAGCGCGACGTGAAAGATTATTACCGCATACGTTTTAAGGACGATACGAAGAAAGAGTACTGGTTCGACAGCAGCTGGCGACCTACCTCCATCCGGGTTGAAGAAATAAAAGTAAGTGGCGCAGGAAGTTATTTCGATACCGTTGCCTACACGGTTTTCGGTCCTGTAATGTATGACCGGGCTTTCCCGCCCGACTCGCTCGGCACAGCCCTGGCTGTTAGATGGACTGCGCACGATCCGTCTAACGAAGGATTGATGTGGCTCAAATTGAATCGGGCAAAAAGTTATAACGAATACCTGGAAGCGATCAGGTTGTACGCAACGCCGGCTCAAAACATATTGTTCGCATCCAAAAAAGGTACCATTGCGCTTACACACCAGGGAAGTTTTCCGGCCAGGTGGCCCGGTCAGGGTTTGTATATAATGCCTGGTGAAGACAGCAGCTATTGGTGGCAGGGATATATTCCGCAGCGCGAAAATCCGCATGTTGTTAATCCTGCGAGTGGATTTATACAAAGTGCCAATCAGCGCCCTGTTGATTCAACTTATCCTTATTTTATTCCCGGTCACTTTATCAGTGCCAGAGGTATTGCCATCGACCAGCGTTTAAGGGACATGCAAAATATTACGCCGCAGGATATGATGAACCTGCAAAATGACTACTTCAGTATCAATGCTTCCCTTGCGGTACCCCTCCTGGTAAAACACCTCGTGAGGGATGGTCTTACTGAAAAACAAAATAGCTATTTGTCGCTCCTGGCCGCCTGGGATTTTAATGCAATTCCAGAATCGAAAGCAACCACCGTTTACCAGGCCTGGATGGATAGCCTGAAAAAGCGCATTTGGAACGACGACTTCGAGGCACTTTCCACCGTTGATGAAAGACCTGACGAACAAACACTTTTAGAAGCTTTGCTTAAAGATTCTTCATTCCGTTACATAGATAACAAGAGCACGCCTGATACAGAAAACTTAAGTAACCAGGTAACTGCTGCCTTCATTGGAGCTTCGGCTTTGCTGGAGGAGGAAGAAAAAGAAAACGAGCTTGTCTGGTACCGCCATAAAAATCCTTCCATACTGCACCTGCTGAGGGGAGCAGTGATGCCGTTTGCACGCACAGGCATATATGCCGGAGGCTGGGGTAATACCATCAATGCTATCAAATCTACCCACGGTCCCAGCTGGCGCATGGTGGTGCACCTTACAGCCACTACAGAGGCCTACGGAATTTATCCGGGTGGTCAGAGCGGCAACCCGGGAAGCAAGTACTACGATAACTTTATTGATAGCTGGTCTATCGGCAAATTTTATACTCTATGGATGATGAAAAAAGAAGAAAAAGACGATAACCGGATTAAGGCTACTATCACATTTACCAAAGCATAAAAATAATTGTATGCGCTTTCTATTGTGCTTTCTGCTTATTGCACTTCTTGCTTTTATAGCTGGTGAATACCTTCCCTGGTGGAGTATTGCGATCGTTGCATTCCTTGCTGCCCTAACCATTCCGCAAAGCAGGGGAAGAAGTTTTCTGGCGGGGTTTGCAGGGATTTTTATTTTGTGGACAGCACTGGCTTTATGGATCGATGCAAGGAACGAAGGACTCCTGTCTGCGAAGATTGCGCTCTTGTTCCCACTTGGTGGTTCCTCAATTTTGCTCATACTGGTCACCGCATTTGTTGGTGGGCTCGTTGGCGGCTTTGCCGCGCTCAGCGGAAGTTCTTTACGCGGATTAATCCGCGTTGCCCGATGAGGTGCTTTCTCCTAATGCTTGCCTGTTGCTTTTTACTTTTCATTAGTAAAGCGCAGGGAATCAAAGGCTCAGTAACAGACAGCACCAACCAGCCATTGAGTTTTGCAACTATCGGTATTGCAGCTTCACCCGCAGGTACGGTTGCCAACAGCGCAGGAAAATTTACACTTTCGCTCTCTCCAGGTCGCTACACAGTTATCTGCAGGCATATTGGGTATCAGTTAGTGCAGCAGGAGATAGAAGTTCAGAGAGACAGTATGTCCGTGGTAGATTTTATGCTGCTGCCGCAACAGCTAGTGCTTACGGAAGTCGTTGTAAAAAAAGGAGAAGACCCGGCTTACG
>JBGTIL010000685.1:0-2330 GCA_041745695.1 Chitinophagaceae bacterium
TGATTAAAACTGTAGGGCCTGGCTTCTTCAAAGAGAAAGCCCATGCGCTTTTCTACTTCGTTCTTGTAGAATGGAATTCCTTTCTCGTCAACGGTGTACTTTAATCGTGCCCGCTTGCGATCGCTCCTGTTGCCATAGTCGCGCTGTACGGTGAGAATCTCGTACACTGCTTTCAATGCTTTCTCTTCCGTGGCTACAAAGCCAATCACCGTTGCAAGCCGCGCATAGTGCTGCGGGTTACCGTGTGTGCTGGAAAGTCCACCACCAATCGCAATATTAAAACCAGCCAACTGCCCATCTTCAATTATGGCGATCAAGCCGATATCATTGGTGAGCACATCAACGTCATTGTTGGGTGGAATGGCAATACCGATCTTGAATTTGCGTGGCATGTACCTGTCCTGGTATAAAGGATCCTCCTCGTCTTTTTTGTCTGCAAGCATTTCTTCATCCAGCCAGATCTCATAGTAGGCCTTTGTTTTCGGCATCAGCAGTGTGCTGATCTTATCGGCATAGGCAAACACCTGCTTATGTACAGCCGATTCGTAGGGGTTGGAGCTGCAGGATACATTCCTGTTGATGTCTCCGCAAGTAGCGATACTATCCAGCTCGGCCTGGTTAAAAGCCTGTATCGTAGGCTTTACTTTCGCTTTCAGCAAACCATGCAGCTGCAGGGTTTGGCGCGTCGTGATCTTGATAGTTTCAGTTGCATAAGCACCTGCAATATTATGGGTGGCGATCCACTGATCGGATGTGAGGTAGCCGCCTGGCAACCGCAAGCGAATCATGAACGTGTAGAGGCGTTCGAGCTTTTTTTCTGCGCGTTCTTCCCTCCTGTCCCGGTTGTCCTGCTGGTACATGCCATGAAACTTAATCATGTTCTGGTCCTCTTCACCAATGGCACCTGTTATTTCATTCTTCAACCCTTCGGCAATCGTACCCCTCAACCCGTCGCTTTCTTTTTTCATCCGCTCAACCGGCGATGGATTTCCTTCCTGTGACATATAAAAATATTTTACTGCTAATTTTATAATACGTGATTTATATTTCTTTATTCAGGTGCTGTTTTTAATAAACATCCTGAACATAGCGTTCGGTATCTTTCAACTTCTGCACATATTCCCGGGCTTCCTCTGGCCCCATCATTCCCTGTTCCTGTACTACCTCAACTATGGTTTGTTCCACATCTGTACTCATTGGGTCGCGCGTGCCGCATACATACACCTGGGCACCTTTCTCGATCCATTCAAAGAACTCGCGTGCATTGTTACGTATCCTGTGCTGCACGTAAACTTTGTTCTTTTGATCGCGCGAAAAAGCCGTATTTACTTTGGTTAGCACACCTGTGTCGTGCCAGTTTTGAATTTCAGTCTGGTACAGGAAATCAGTAGCGAACTGCTGGTCACCAAAAAACAGCCAGCTTCTGCCAGTGGCGCCTGTGGCTTCTCTTTGTGCAAGAAACGAACGAAAGGGTGCTATGCCTGTGCCGGGTCCTATCAGGATCACATCCTGGTCATCCTCCGGAAGCCGGAAGCCGCCATTGCTGTGTATGTAAAAATCGAAGACCTCGTCCAATGGGAAACCGCACATGAAATCGGAACACAGTCCATATTTTGTTTCCTCGTTGACGCGGAAGGTGTTGCGGGCAACAGTAAGATGTACCTCTCCGTCGTGTGCCTCGGGCGAGGAAGAAATAGAATACAGTCGTGGTACAATAGGCTCCAGGAAATCAACTACTTTCTCGAAGTCGTCAGGCTGCACCAAAGGATAAATCTTCAGCAGATCAGCGAGGCCAATTTTGGTGTCGGGAATGTCCTGGTTTACCAGTGAAGCGTACTTTTTCACTACCCGCTCAGGCAGACTCACTATGCTTGCTTTTTTCTTTAAAAGGGTATAAGCGGAAACTTCTTCTTTTCGGAAAAGGACCAGTTTGTCTTTGTCGTAACCGGTTAGTGTGAGAATAATTTCAACCAGTGCCGCACTGTTCTGGGGTACGATACCGAGCGCATCGCCCGGCTCGTAGGCAACATCTGCAGCTTCTATCTCAATATGGTGTGTTTGTTTTAATGAACCTCTGTCGTTTAGATTAATATTAGTGATAACCCTGCCTGTATAGGTTTGTCGCCCATTTTTTTTAGCGGCCGCTGCCGTTGGAGGCTCGGCAACAACGGGAGCCGAAGATTTACTCACACTATTGACCACTTCGGAAAACCAGCGGGTGGCTTCCGTTTCATAATCGGTATCGCACATTTGCAGCGGGGCAATGCGTTGCGCTCCGTAGGAGGACAATTGCAGGTCCACATCTTCACCGGCTTTGCAGAAAAGCGGGT
>JBGTIL010000686.1:0-4252 GCA_041745695.1 Chitinophagaceae bacterium
CTGATGTGCTGTTTCTTTAGCCATGCCCGCCCAAACACCGTTCTGGGTAGACCGGTAATTACTGCGCAGGGTAGCCACCGTAATGAAAATGAAAAGTCCAACGATGATCAGTTGTACAATAGGGTAGTAGCGCACCTCCCGCAGCAGGGTGCTGTGACCATAATAATATTTGTTCACCTGCGTGGAGTCGAGGCCATCGGTGTAGGTAATGGCGCCGTTTTCAGAACTGAACTGTTGCAGCTTTTCTTTCAGGTATACCGAATCTTTTCGCTCTGCAAGTGCAGTGTCAAGGTTTTTGTAGGTAAAGATGTGGCCCTTTCCGTCTGTTGCAATGATGGGTATGTCGTCGTTATCCTGTATGATCTTTAGGTGAAGCCTTGTGTCGCCGGTTGTGTAAGGGCTCAACAACTGGTTGCTTGCTTCTACCCACTGCTCTACTTTCTGGCGCTCTTCCTTTTCAATTTTTGCCGCCAGGTAAGAAGAATACCACACAGTGCCACTCACGATGCAAATGGCTACTAGTGCCAGCAACGTACGCCAGTTAAGTAGTTGTCGAAACATGTCCCAAAATAAGGAGTATAACAGTGGTTCTCTTATTTTTGAACAAATAAAACAGCTGTTGCCGCAATTACCATCCGTTGCTATTGTTATTCTTAATTGGAATGGAAGGCATCACCTCCAACAATTTCTTCCCTCGGTACTGGCAACTACTTATTCGAACCATCGTCTCGTAGTGGCAGACAATGGATCAACAGATGATTCCATTTCTTTCATGACTGCTAACTTTCCGTCTATCGAGCTGATTGTATTTCAAAAAAATCTTGGTTTTGCGAATGGGTATAATGAAGCACTGAAAGAAATAGGTGCAGACTATTGCATGCTACTCAACTCCGATGTTGCAGTGGCACCCGGCTGGCTCGAACCTATGATCAGCCTGCTGGAAGAAAGCAAGAATCATGCTGCCTGCCAGCCGAAGATATTATCATATAAACATAAGCATCTGTTCGAATACGCCGGGGCCTGCGGTGGCTGGATAGATGGTTATGGCTATCCGTTCTCTCGCGGGCGTGTGTTCGACATTTGTGAGGAAGACGACGGTCAGTACAACCAAACGGCAGAAGTGTTTTGGGCAAGCGGTGCTGCACTACTGATTCGCACGTCGGTTTTTCACCAGCTGCATGGCTTCGATCCTTTCTTCTTTGCGCACCAGGAAGAGATAGATCTATGCTGGCGTTTGAAGCAACGGAATTATAAAATTTTTTGTTGCCCGCAGTCTGTGGTGTACCATGTGGGTGGGGGTACACTGCCGCGGGGTCATTCGCGAAAAACATTTTTAAACTTTCGCAACAATCAGATCATGCTCTGGAAGAATTTGCCCTGGCGGGAGAAGTGCTGGAAGGTACCTTTTCGCATCCTGCTCGACTGGATCAGCGGGCTGAAAGGATTGGCAAGTGGTGACGGCGGTTACCTGCTGTCAATCATTAAAGGACACCTTGGTTTTGCACGATGGCTCCTGCACAAACGGGTACCGGGGCAGGGCAGCCAGCGACGCAGTCTGGTGACCTTCAGCGGCGTATACCCCGGTAACATAGCCTGGCAGCATTTTATCCGCAAGCGCACAACATTTTCCGGGATCGTAAAAACTAATCAGCCTTAAGTTTCGGGAATTAATGAAGCTTCCATTATTTTTGCAGCTCAAATAAGCACATGGATTACCGTCAGGAAGAATACCAGCAGGAATTGGAAAAAGTAAACGATAAAGACTTTACGCACAACTGGGTTTCTTCGTCTGCATTTTTATTCTACCTGTCTGTTTTCTGCCTGGTTGCTTTTTCTTTTGGAAGCTGCTACCGGTTGTACCACCAGCGCTATGAGCGGCTGGACAGCACCGTGCCGGAAAGCACACAGTACAGCCCGAAATATAAATAGGGATAGAGAAAATTTTTGCTGCGATAGGTGGAAGGCCTATTTTCGCAGCCCAAAGTTCTTTAAGCGAAAGTAGCTCATTTGGTAGAGCACGACCTTGCCAAGGTCGGGGTGGCCGGTTCGAGCCCGGTCTTTCGCTCTCTGATCCATCTGCCGCTGGTGGATGGATTTTTTTTAGCCCTGGTGGTGAAATTGGTAGACACGCAGGACTTAAAATCCTGTGACCCGCAACGGTCGTATCGGTTCAAGTCCGATCCGGGGCACTATTCCCATTTCTTGCGATTTTTAGTATAGGCTGTTCAAATACGAGCAGCCTTTTTTCTTTTAGCAGCGCGGCTTTCGACTCGAAAACCGGTAACATATAAGTGGTTCTATAACTATGATCCTGGTAGTAAAGGGAAGAATTGAAAAGCTGGCGAACAAGAGCCTGTTTTTCATGCAACTGCAGCTTTCTGTATAAAAAACCAAGATTACTGAGCAGTGGGAGACGCTCCCGGTACAGTTGCATAATGGAATCAGAGCCACCATTGAACTCTGCAATGGACTGATGACACAGCGAAATTTCAGTTTGGTACTTGGTTTTCCATTTTCGGTAAACCCCCACCTCAAGGTTATCGGAAATGAATTTGTCTTCGACACTGTTCAGTTTTATCTCCAACCCTGCCAGTTCCCTTTTCTTTGCCTGGAGTAAACTCTTTCTTTCCGAAGAGAGCTCCTCAACTATATTGAGTAAGCCTTCCTGCAAATATTCCACATGCTCCAATGGTAAAGACAGGTTATCAATAATTTCCTCCAGCTGCTCGTGGAGCCTGTCAGCATTATGATTCAAGCTCGTATGATTATCGCACCGGTAGTACCAGTAGTGCCGTTTCCTGCCTTTAGAATTGCCGGCAGTTAAAACTCTGCCACAGAAACATTTTAGAACTCCCCGAAGCGGAACGGATTCGTTCATCACCGTACGCTTCGTCTTTCGAGGATCCAGCAGCTCCTGAACGTGCTCCCAAGTAGAGAGGTTGATGATTGGCTCATGAATTCCCTTTGTTAACCAGCCTCCGGGATCGTCGCCATAGCCAGGCACTTTAATCATGCCGGCATATACCGGATTCATCAGGGTATACTTTACAGATCCTTTGCTTCTGTTCTTTAAACCAAGCCTGCGGGCCTCGATCCCAATTTCCGAGTAATTGGCACCCTCAATGAACATCTGAAACATCCGACGTATAACCGGTGCCCTCACCTGGTCAATTTCAATGATGGGTTTATTCTGCTCGTCCCGTTTATTGACGTAGCCTACCGGTGCTGTTGTAAGGTATCTGCCGGCGGAGGCAGCGTTATAGTTTCCTTGCTTTGTACGATCCTTGATGATCAACCATTCAACCTGGGCGCCCATCAGCATCTGTGTCCGAAACTGAAAAAAGTACGGGGAGTGAGAATTCATCATGATGGGCTCAGCTGCACTGAGCACACGAATGTTGAATTTGTCCTCAAGCATTTCGATCATCGTGAGGGCATCCTTCAGGTTGCGTGAAAATCGATCGTATTTAGCGACGATGAGCGCATCAACGTCGGCGTGGTTATTCTTACAAAAAAGCTGGAGCTTTTTCCAGTCAGGGCGGTCGAAGTTTTTTGCGCTCTGTCCATCGTCGCAAAAGACGTTTAAAATCTCGTAATCATTGCGAGCTGCAAAATCCCGAATGTTTTTTTCCTGCCCTTCTAGTGAAAAATTACTCTGATCCTTCGTGCTGATCCGGACATAGCCGATTGCTTTCTTCATGGTGTTGTCTTGATGAACGTAGGTCTTCGAAAATGAAAATTTCCTTCATCTCACTTTTTAAAAACCCTAAGGCCAAATCTAAGAATTGTTTGTCCTCCGGACGCAGCATCCGCTTGACCGGTGCCAGGCTTTGAGCCGGTACAACGGAAAGATGCGATATCGTTGAAGGAGCTTTCAATTCTTGTGATCTGTGCGAGTATGACTTATTAGAATTTTACATTAAGTGAGCAGCAACTTCCTTTTGAAAATCAATTAATTCTAGCACAGGTTCGGGCGGTTTTATGATGAGTCTGCCGTTGTCGGCGTAGAATCCAAGTACCTGGCATTCATCTTCAGCGAATGGAGGATCCATTGCTCTTACCAGTTCACCTTGGAAGTATTCCCGGAGGGTTATGCTGAACTCACCTGAACCCGCAGGCCTCATATACAGTTTGGCAGATATGTATTTCCCTCTGAGACTTTCTACCATAGCAATCAGCGCCTGGTACCCGGCCAACTTGTGCAATACCACATGAGGCACAAATCCTTTCAAGCACTGCGAGTACGTACATC
>JBGTIL010000687.1:0-4116 GCA_041745695.1 Chitinophagaceae bacterium
CATCCGGCTTACCTCTACCGGTGGTACGCCCAACCTCAACTGGATTGAAATAGTAGCACCGGGTGCAACCACTAACACCCGCATGGCTGAAGGCACCACAGAAGACATCGCTTCGGCTGCAACGGCTGCCGCTGCAACAGAGGCAGCCAGCACAGCTACGGGCATCCGGGTGTTTCCAAACCCGGTCACAGACCGCTTCACCCTGCAGCTGAGCAACGACTACGTAGGTATGGTAAAAGCTGTAGTCAGCGACATGAAAGGCAGCATCGTAAAAACATTTACGCTGAACAAAGGGATGAAAGGCACCTACAATGCTTACCTGTCACTGCAGGGATTGCCACAGGGTATCTACACGCTGACTACCATTCAAAACACACAGAAAACAAA
The DNA here is from genome assembly GCA_041745695.1 of Chitinophagaceae bacterium. Taxonomy (GTDB): domain Bacteria; phylum Bacteroidota; class Bacteroidia; order Chitinophagales; family Chitinophagaceae; genus Flavisolibacter. Next base: position 388 of record JBGTIL010000687.1, read on the forward strand.
AGCAATACAGATCATTAAAAAATAAAAAAAGCGAAAGCTATAAACACACTAATAACTCCCCATGAACAAACAAACTTTTTTTATTCTTACCTCAGGATTAATCCTTTCCCTTTCCGCCTGCAAGAAAACAGATATCAAAGAAGACCTGGCAATTGTTGATAAGTATGTGGCAGCAGCTGCGGCACCAGCCTGGCGGTCTGTTGGGAGCTGGAGTACCACACAAGAAGACGCGTCGGTGATCTATAATGGCAGCGTAACAGACACAAGCCTCACTGCTGCGATTGTAGCAGATGGATTAGTACTGGTGTATAAGAAATCAGGCTCCGAGGTTCAATCACTACCCGTTGAGGAAGCGGGCAAATTTTGGTATTACCAGGTTTCAGAAAATACTTTGGAAATCAATTGTGAAGGCGCGGAAAGTGATGATGCGGTTAAACAACAAACCTTTCAATACATTTTACTTTCAGCAGAACAGGTAGCTGACCTGGAAAGCAAAGGGCACAGCAGGTCAGACTTGATGACATTATCCCATGAGAATGCACGAGCACTATTAAACAACTAATGCTCCTGAAGGAGGGCCTTCTTCAGGGCCCTCCTTTTCTTTGTTAACAGCCAGGAAGCTTTCCATCAGCAGTTCGAACGCTTCTCAGGTTTTAAAAAACAGCCTCAACATCTAACGAACATATAATGAAAACACGTTACTCATTTTGTTTAGCAATCAAAGCGACATTTATCTCTCTAGCGCTTCTCCTGATACTATCAGGAACTGCCAGCGCGAAAAGGATATACATTACCAAAGGGTCCGACAACGGCCGGTATATCAGCAACAGTATTTTCTCTTACGCACCAGGGGATACGTTTGTGCTGAGGGCTTCCCAAAATCCCTACTCCTATTTTGCCCTCGAGCAAATTCATGGAACGGCTAGTCAGCCAGTAGTGATCATCAATGAAGGAGGGCAGGTGAATATGAGTGATGGCATTAATTTGTCTAATTGTACCTACATTAAAATTACAGGCAGCGGAAGTGGCGATGAGTATGGCTTTAGAATTTCCGGATCTACTTCTTCAGGTATTGGTATAGACGTGAACAGGCGTTCTTCCGATATTGAAGTGGAGCGGATGTTCATTACCAATAAATTATATGGCTTCTGGGTGAAGCAGGATGCAACCTGCGATCCTTCTGCCAATTTTCCGAACTGGAGAATGAACAACATTTCGCTGCATCACAACAAACTTACCGACCTCGGACAAGAGGCCATGTACCTTGGTTCTACTAACCCGAACGGTGAGCGCCCCGTAACCTGTAACGGTGTTACGTCTTATCCAAAGCCTATGCGCCTGGGTAACATCAAGGTGTACAACAACATCATAAACAATATGCGGCGCGGTGGCATTCAGCTTTCCGGTGCCGATTTTGGCGATAACGAGATCTGGAATAATACCATTACGAATGTGGGCTTTGAACTGGATCCTGCGCAGGGCTGCGGCATCATACTGGGCGGTTACACTCATGCTTATATTCATGACAATACCATCAACTACACTTATTCAACCGGTATTTTTTCACTTGGTTCGGGCGCTATCCGCATAGAAAATAACCGGATTGACAACAGTGGCCGGCTGCCTGGTTATACAGCCAATGGTATGGCAAGTATCATGATCGATACACGTCTGACCTCTCCTGTGGAGAACACTTCTTTCCAGATCAAAAACAACACAATGGGGTCTAATACAGACCGGAACATAAGGGTGTACAATGCCTTCATGACCTTTAACGGGGGAAATCAGATTTGCGGCAACACGGCTACCAATGGACCACTTGCTATTGGAGTGGCAGCCGGCATCGACTGGAGCAACTGTGCTTCGGGAAATCAGCCACCTGTACCCAAAGCAGGCATAGATCAAACCATTGTATTGCCAATTAATTACGCGCAGCTGAGCGGAACCGCTACCGACCCTGATGGACTGATCACCACCTATAACTGGACCAAGGTTTCAGGTCCTGCACAAGGGGTGATCACGACTCCAACACAGGCGAAGACAACCATCACTGCTCTCGCACAGGGCGTGTACATTTTTCGGTTAACCGTTTCCGATAACAGCGGCACTTTAAGTGCTGACGACGTTAGTATTACTGTAAATAATCCTCCTGTAGCCAGCAGTTATTTCCAAATTCCATGCAGGGTTGAAGCAGAGAGCTGGGGACTAATGAACGGCGTGCAAACAGAAAGCACCGACGACCTCGGCGGCGGCGTGCATGTAGCCTACATCGACATCGAAGACTGGATGGATTATCATGTGAATGCCCCCACTGCCGGAAACTACACGTTTAATTACCGCATTGCTAACCCAAACACCGGCACTAAGTTTAGCATTCAAAAACCGGATGGCACAACCATCGCCAATGCAAATGTACCAACCACGGGCAGCTGGCAAACATGGCAGACTGCCAGCATTTCGATTCCTCTCGCACAGGGACAGCAAACGATCCGACTGGTTTCTGAAGGCAATTCTTACAACATCAACTGGTTTGAGATCACGCAGGGTGGTGTAGTACTTCCTCCCCCTCCGCCCACCGGAGTGTATGTACCCCTTCCTGCAAAGCTGGAAGCAGAAAACTTCATTGCCATGCAAGGCATACAAACAGAAAATACCGGTGATGCCGGCGGCGGACAAAATGTTGGTTACATTGACAAGGACGACTGGATGACCTACAATGTGAACGCGCCTGCAGCAGCAACTTATTCATTAAAGATCAGGTTGGCAACTCCTAATAACAACACCCAATTTCAAATCAGAAAGGCCGACGGAACCGTGCTTGTAACACTGTCTGCACCGGTAACCGGATCTTACCAGAACTGGCAAACCCTGGACGCCAGCATAACGCTTCCACAGGGACCGCAAACCCTGCGCCTTGTGTCTACAGCTTCTGCTGCCTGGAACATCAACTGGCTTTCATTTAGCACTGGTAGCACTGGTGGTAACAATACTCCTTCTGCTAGTGCAGGTGCAGATAAAACAATCACGCTTCCCACTAATTCTGTTCAACTCTCCGGTATCGGCTCTGATCCGGACGGCAGCGTTGCTCTGTATAAATGGTACAAGGTTTCCGGACCAGCTTCCTATGAATTTGGTGACGACGACGATGGAGCGAATAACACTGACGATGAAAGCGATGATGACAACGTAGGAGCAAGTGTTACTGTGAACCGCTTGCTGGAAGGCACTTATACTTTTCGGTTAAAAGTAACAGACAATCAAGGCGCTACAGCTACAGACGATATGACCGTAACTGTGACGGGTGCTACTACTGCAGTGGTGGCTTCCGGCAGCCATGTATCTATACCTGGCAAAATTGAAGCGGAGAACTTCAGTGCCATGAGTGGCGTGCAGACAGAAAGCACTACTGATGCTGGCAGTGGTAACAACGTAGGCTACATTGACCAGAACGACTGGATGGACTACCGCGTGAATGCCATCAATGCTGGCACCTATACCGTGCGCTTCCGCGTGGCAACACCTAATAACAGCGCCCGCTTCCAGCTGAGAAAAGCCGATGGCTCAGCCCTCGCTACTATCGAAGTACCCAAAACAGGCTGGTACCAGAACTGGCAAACAGTTGAAACTACTATCACACTTGCTCAAGGACAGCAAACCCTGCGCATCGTATCCACAGCCTCCGATGCCTGGAACATTAACTGGCTCGAGTTTGCACAAAATGGTGCTGCA
>JBGTIL010000688.1:0-3595 GCA_041745695.1 Chitinophagaceae bacterium
TTTGCTACCGCGCGTAATTATGCGCTTTATGCAAATGAGTCGGGCTTGTATGACGATATTTTAAAATACCTTAAAATCAAAAAGTAATAGTGGACACCAGTATACTGCTCAACCGTGCCCAGCTGCTGTTAGATCAGGGCAGGCACAGTGATGCAAGAATAAACATCCGCCAGGCGCTGGAACTGGAGCCACAAAATGATTACGCACTCTCCCTGTTGGGGCGGTGCTTTTATGCCAATAAACAGTACAAAGAAGGCATAGACCTCGTAAATCAGGCTATTGCTATCGACCCCGTACAGGGCTTTTATTTTTACCTGGTGGCTTTTGGATATTACCAGAAAGATGATAACAGGCTAGCCGTTGAAAACCTCCAAAAGGCACTACAGCTCAATCCGTACAATGCTGAATTCTATGGTCTTCTTGCTTATGTATTGCTTCAAACAAAAGAATTCCGGCAGGCTTTAGAAAAAGCCAACGAAGGACTTGAGATTGAAGGTGACAACATCACCTGCCTCAATGCGCGGTCTGTAGCGTTGAATAAACTAAAGCAAACAGATGCTGCCATAGAAACGATGCAGAGTGCGCTGGCACAGGACCCTGATAACGAGATGACCCATGCAACAGTAGGATGGAACCTGCTTGAAAAAGGAAGGCATAAAAAAGCAATGGGCCATTTTTTAGAAGCTCTGCGTATTCATCCCAATTACGACAGTGCCAGAAGCGGTTTAAAAGAAGCTCTGAAGTCGAAGGTACCCCCGTACAGATGGCTGTTACAGTATAGCTTCTGGATCCAGAACAAAGGAAAGAAATGGCAGACCTTTCTTCCGATAGCCCTTTACATTGTTTTTCGTATTCTCATTTATATCTCCTCTGAAGCCAACCAGGGCAGCCTTGTATGGTTGCTGGGCGGTTTGTACATTCTGCTGGTAGTTACTTCATGGACGATTAACTCCATTGCCAACTTTTTTCTTTTGTTTAACCGGGTGGGAAAATATGCGCTTACCGTAACTGAAAAGTGGACTGCCATCACATCCGTTGCTGCGCTGGTGTCGGGGCTTGTGATGGTGGGCTTGTCGCTTGGGTTGCCAACCGCAACAAACACCGGTTATTCAGAAAGTTTACTCATTGGAGGTGTGGTTTTGTTATCGCTGGCGCTTCCCCTCAGCGCACTGCAGTATCCGCTAAATCTGCGCACCATCAGCGGCTGGCGTAAATGGTATCCCCTCCTGCTCGTGCTTACAGGAATAACAGGACTCATAGCCCTCCTGGTCTCACCTCCTGCGGCTATGACCATATTTATTGGCTATGGGGTTGCCTTTCTCGTGTACAACTGGACACGCATATAGAAAGGCACAGATCTGCCTCATATTTGTTTGCATGCTGCAATAGCAGAAACAATTATTTTTACGCCCATAAATCAGGGATATGTCACACAATCTTTTAGCAGGAAAAAAAGGAATCATTTTCGGTGCACTGGATGAGAAATCGATTGCGTGGAAAACAGCAATACAATGTCATAACCAGGGCGCTTCGATCGTGCTGAGCAATGCACCGGTTGCCTTGCGTATGGGTGAGATCAATAAGCTGTCTGAAACCTTGGATGCGCCTGTGTTTGGCGCCGACGTAACCAATATGGACGACCTCAAAAAGTTGTTTGAAGGAGCACAGGAACACTTTGGTGGCAAGGTTGACTTCGTGTTGCATTCAATTGGAATGGGCCTTAACGTACGAAAAGGAAAACATTATACTGAGATGAATTACGAGTGGAACCAAAAAACCCTCGACATATCAGCCACAAGCCTGCATAAGGTGTTGCGCACCGCCTGGGATATGGACGCACTCAGTGAATGGGGAAGCGTTGTTGCCCTCACTTACATTGCTGCACAGCGTGTATTTCCCGACTATAATGAAATGGCAGATGCGAAAGCGCTACTCGAAAGCATTACCCGGAGTTTCGGCTATCATTATGGGATAAAAAATAAAGTAAGGGTGAATACCGTTTCCCAGTCGCCTACGCGTACTACTGCAGGCAGTGGTGTAAAAGGTTTTGACGCCTTCGTGGATTATGCTGAAAAAATGAGCCCCCTGGGAAACGCTTCTGCAGAAGATTGTGCTAATTACTGTGCCTTTTTATTTAGCGACCTCAGCCGGTATATCACCATGCAAAACCTGTTTCATGATGGTGGATTCAGTTCCACTGGCGTAAGCGAAGCCATTGTAAAAGGCATGGAAAAAACCGAAGCTTAAAGCATGCCTGCCTTCCGGGTTGCGCCCCAAACGACCGCAAACTTTTCTTATCAGACAATAAAAAAACCCTCACCAGCTGTGAGGATTTATATTTAAAACAATTTTAATCTATTTAATCTCGACCGAGTTTACCAACTCTGCATCCACCAGTATCCTTCCGCAGTTTTCACACACCATCACTTTCTTGCGCTGCTTGATCTCGCTTTGTTTTTGAGGGGGGATAGAATAAAAACAACCACCGCAGGCATCACGCTCCACGGGCACAACTGCAAGTCCATTGCGATAGTTTTTCCTTATTTTGATATAACTCGCCAGCAAGCGCTCATCTACATGACTGCGGGCTTCTTCAGCAGACTTGTTATATTGTTTTTCTTCCTTTTCAGTTGTTGCAATGATCTTTTCGAGCTCACCCTTTTTTTGACCGAGCACGCCCTCTTTTGAGCCCAGCGCTTTTTTTGCTTTCTCGAGCGCTACAGCCTTTTCAGAAACTTCTTCATTAGCATCTTTGATATGCTTTTCGCAGAGTTTGATTTCAAGCTGCTGCATTTCGGTTTCCTTGTTGATGGCCTCGAACTCCCGGTTGTTCTTGACGTTCTCGCTGTCTTTTTCGTATTTTTTTACAAGCGCTTCCGCCTCTTTGATAGCTTCTTTCTTCTGTGCAATGAATTCTGTAATGCCATTGATCTCTTCTTCAATACGCATCTGGCGTGCATGTAATCCTGTGATTTCGTCTTCCAGGTCAGCAACTTCCATAGGTAGTTCACCCTTCAATATCCTGATCTCATCAAGCTTGGAGTCCACCTTTTGAAGACTCACCAGGGAACTTACTTTCTCTTCAACGGAGTATTCTTTAACGTTTGCCATTTATTGTTGCAGATTTTTTAATTAAAATTCAGACGGATCATGAATCCCGATGCAGGGAAAATGTGTTGCCAAACCAAGCTGCAGGTTACAAATAGTACCTTACCGGATTTGTGATCACAGCAGTTTTTTGGACAGCGAAGGTAGGGAATTTTTGAACGATCAGGTCATGGAGCAGTTCAATGGAAAACTGCTCGCTCTCGTAATGCCCGATGTCGGCCAGGACCATGCTGTGTCTTGTTGCAAAAAAATCATGGTACTTCAAATCGGCGGTTACAAAAATATTGGCACCGCTCGCGAGAGCCGCAGGTATTAAAAACGCACCCGCTCCGCCGCAAAGTGCCACGTTTCGAACCAGGTCAACCCTTCCCTCTGTGTGGCGAATCGCCCCTGTACCAAACACCTTCTTTAGCAGTTGCAGAAATTCGTTAACCGGAAGTGGAGTTTGAAGAACCCCCAATACACCTGTGCCAACTGCTGGATAGGA
>JBGTIL010000689.1:0-3293 GCA_041745695.1 Chitinophagaceae bacterium
AGGGTTGCAACGGTTGCTACGCCATCCTGTTGTTGGAAGCAAACAACCGCTGCAGGTGTTGAACATGACTGAACTGACTCCCCTCATTGTAGAAATGAAGTACGCACCGGAGCGGGGACCGTCAGTTCCTCTTTGGCATCACCTGGGTGTGGCTATGTTCAATAAAGAAGCTGCTGCTTACGAAAAAGCGATCAGCCAGAATAAATATGACCTGGTTTTGTTCGAATACATTCCGGCGCTAAATAATTTTTATCCCTTCCGGGTGAGAGACTCCTTGTTGGTTCATTACCAGAAATTCGATTCCTTTCCCGCACCCAGGCGCGGCGACACCAGGGGACTGATCGAAGTATATCAAAAAAAACTTAATTAATCTTCAGCGGCATCTTAAATAGTTAGGTTGATTATAGCTCCCCGGTGCCACTCAGGTGAGCAAAGGAGTGTTCGCTTTTTGCCAGCGACATATAGCAAAAAAATCACATTAACAGGCTCACAGCTAAGCAATTAGCCCCAAATCAGCGATGGCTATATAGCGGAATTGGCATGATTATGGTAGACTGCGCGCTGTCCAAGGATTTTCCCAGTTAGTCAAATTTCATCCACTTTTTTTACCATTTAACACGTTGCTATCTATGACCCCAAGAAATGCCTGGTTGCTGCGGTCTGCAGTTGCCCTAGTCTTCTGTCTGCCCCTGAATCTCGAACTTTTTGCCCAAGTACAGACACCCAGGTATACTTCAATGACGGGAAACACCAATGGCTATTATGAGTACCTCCCAGCCGGTTATAACGCTGGTAACAGCACCTATCCCCTGATCATTTTTATCCATGGCATGGGTGAGCTTGGCAACGGCAGTGCCTGGGAACTTCCCAAGGTGCTCAATAATGGTACGCCACGTGTAATTCAGCAGGGGGCCTTTCCTCCCGCGTTTACGGTATATGGACAGAGCCATAGCTTTATCGTAATATCTCCACAGTTTACCAATTGGCCCTCCCCAGACGATATCAACAACGTCATCAATTATACAACCTCCCACTACCGGGTGAATCTCAACCGCATTTATGTTACTGGTGTCAGCATGGGTGGTGGAGCCACCTGGGAATACGCCGGTAATAACAGTACTTATGCCAACCGCATTGCAGCCATTGTTCCTGTTTGTGGTGCATCCTGGCCGGAAGCCAGCAGGGCAAGGGTGATCGCAAATGCTAACCTGCCTGTGTGGGCCACCCATTTCGAAGGAGACGGTCAGGTGCCTGCTTCTTATACCCACGGTTACATCGACAATATCAACCAGGCTCCGGCACCAACTCCTCTTGCAAAAAAATCGGTATGGCCTGGTGGGGGTCATGATGCGTGGACCAGAACCTACGATCCGAATTACGAAGAGAACGACCTGAACATTTACGAGTGGATGCTCCAGTATTACAGGGGCCCGGCAATGAATTCAGGTAACGGACAGCCTACCGCTAACGCTGGCGGCGACAAAGCCATCACCCTTCCTAACAATTCGGTTCAGCTTAATGGAAGTGGTAACGATCCAGACGGATCTATTGCCTCCTATACCTGGACCAAGATATCCGGTCCTTCCCAATTTTCATTGTCCAGCATGTATGCAGCCAGCCCCGTTGTGAATAACCTGGCCTCCGGTAACTATACTTTCCGTCTTACGGTTTCTGACAACATGGGCGCGATCGCCTATGACGATGTCAATATTGTTGTAACTCCAGTGATTCCTGGTAAAATTGAAGCGGAAAGCTGGTCGGGCATGTATGGTGTTCGTCTGGAAGGAAGCGCAGACGCCGGGGGCGGTAACTGTGTGGGTTACATCGATAATGCCGACTGGTTAGATTATATCGTGAATGTGCCTAACAGTGGTAATTTCACCGCCAGCTTCCGGGTGGCCACCGCCTTAAGTGGTGCACAGTTTCAGGTAAGAAGCGGCGGTGGCAGTATCCTCGCTACCGTTACGGTACCAAATACCGGGGGATGGCAGAATTGGCAAACCGTTAGTGCAACCGTGACGCTTCCATCCGGTGTTCAAACCATCAGACTGACTTCTTCCAATGCTGCGAACTGGAATATTAACTGGATGGAGTTTGCCTCAGCAGGAGCACCCACTGGAAATATCGCTCCAATAGCCTTTGCCGGCGCAGATAAAACGATCACCCTTCCGGTTAGTTCTATCCAGTTGTCCGGCACCGGCACTGATCAGGATGGCAGTATCGCGTTGTATAAATGGTACAAAGTTTCCGGACCGTCATCTTATGAGTTTGGCGATGACGACGATGGAGCCGACAACACTGATGATGAAAGCGATGATGACAACTTAGGAGCGAGTGTTACGGTGAACCGCCTGTCTCAGGGCACGTACACCTTCCGTTTGAAAGTTACAGACAACCAGGGTGCTACTGCTACAGATGATATGACGGTGACGGTAAATGCTTCAGTGGCGCCACCACCACCGCCTGCAGCATCAAACTATACACCGGTACCCGGTAAGATAGAAGCTGAGAATTTTAGCAGCATGAGCGGTGTGCAAACAGAAAGCACTTCCGATGGCGGCAACGGCCAAAACGTAGGCTACATCGATCTTAATGATCACATGTCTTATAATATTAATGCTTCCGCTGCAGGAGCTTATACAGTTAGGTTCCGCGTAGCTACACCAAATAATGGGGCTCAATTCCAGGTGAGAAAAGCAGATGGAGCCACCCTTGCTACCGTAACGGTTCCCAACACGGGCTGGTACCAAACCTGGCAAACCATTGAAACAACAATTACGCTTCCTCAGGGACAACAAACCCTGCGCCTTGTGTCTACAGCTTCCGATGCCTGGAACATCAACTGGCTCGAGTTTGCTCAGGGAGGCACCACACCTCCACCACCTCCTCCGCCAACAGTCAGCGGCACTTCTACAAGAATTGAAGCAGAGCTTTTCACCGGCATGAGCGGGATACAAACAGAAGGCACTACCGATGCAGGCGGCGGACTTAACGTAGGCTACATTGATCAGAACGACTGGATGGACTACAGCTATAATGCACCTGTTGCAGGCACCTATACCGTACGCTTCCGCGTGGCAACACCGAATAACAGCGCCCGCTTCCAGCTGAGAAAAGCCGATGGCTCAGCCCTCGCCACCATCGAAGTACCTAAAACAGGCTGGTACCAGAACTGGCAAACAGTTGAAACTACTATCACACTTGCTCAAGGACAGCAAACCCTGCGCATCGTATCCACAGCCTCCGATGCCTGGAACATTAACTGGCTCGAGTTTGCACAAAATGGTGCTGCA
>JBGTIL010000690.1:0-7814 GCA_041745695.1 Chitinophagaceae bacterium
GGATTAAAAATAGGGCTTTTCTTTTCTGTTGATCAAGTTGCCTGATAATTGATGCTTGTTCGCAAAGTTGCAGCTTTAAACTACCTGCTGAAACATGCCGTTTCAATCATAACCCTGCCACTTCTGCCGACTGAATTTTAGGCAAACATCTCTCAGCCGTAAGACTATCTTAGATAACACCTTCCCGTTAACCCAGTATTAATTATTTCTTACCTTATCGTTGTATTAAAAACAACTATTCATCAATTCTTTCCGAGGCAGTTTGAGCCGCTTCAATTCCCGTCACTTTTGCCGAAACACAAGTGCAAATGGATTCTGTATTGAAAAGTAGTCTTATAGCATGCTTGTGCCTGCTTCTTTGTTCCTGTCTCTCCCAAAACGCACAGGCCCAAACTGTCAGGGGTGTGGTTGCCGACAGCAGCGGTCTCCCATTGCAGGGTGCCACTGTTGAAATCCCCGGCACAGGTGCACGCACAATCACAAATGCCGAGGGCGCTTATTCACTGACCATCTCAAGACCTATCGCACTAACCGACGTCATCACGTTCAGTTACAGTGGTTACAGCGCTGAAAGAATACGCCTGAATGGAAAGACGATTATCAACCAGCGGTTACAGCCAGCGGCAAATGTTTTAAATGAAGTGGTTGTAACAGCCCTTGGTATCAGGCGGGAAGAAAAATCATTAGGATACGCGGCTCAAACTGTAGGCGAGTCTGCAGTCAAAGATGCTAAAACAAACAACTGGGCGAATGCACTTACCGGGAAGGTAGCCGGTTTAAATATCCAGGGCACCGGATCTGGTCCTATGGGATCATCGAGAATCACCCTACGTGGTGAATCGTCGCTCAATCTCGACAACAACCAGGCACTCATAGTTGTAGATGGCGTACCCGTTAGCAGCCGCATTACAGGCACAGGTTATAAGGCGCACCTTGCCGCGGATAATCCCGTCGACTTTGGGTCTACGGTTTCCGATATTAATCCTGACGATATACAGGCAGTTACGGTGCTGAAAGGCGCAGGGGCAACTGCTCTTTACGGAAGCCGTGCAGCCGGCGGCGCCATCATCATCACTACCAAAACCGGAAGCCGAAAAGGAAAAGGAATTGGCGTTACTTATAATGCCAATGTAAGTATAGACCAGGTGAACAGGTATCCCGATTACCAGTTCGAGTTTGGGGAAGGACGTACCAGCGCCTACTACTCCTACCTTGATGGACCAGACGGTGCCAACACCAGTACTGCAGTGGCGGCCGGACGTGCATGGGGACCCAGATTCAGCGGCCAGCAATATTATCAGTACAATCCCAATTCACCCGACGGAAAGCCCACCGAACGTACACCCTGGGTAGCACACGACGATTACATATCAGGATTTTTTAAAACCGGGGTAACCTTTTCCAATAGCATTTCACTGGAAGGCGGTAACGAAAAAGGCAGTGCCCGTTTGTCACTCACGCATTTAAAAAATAAATGGATTTTGCCTAATACGGGTTTCGAAAGAATCACCGCAGCCCTGTCTGTTAACCAGGCTATCTCCGATAAACTCAAACTCACTGGAAAAGTAAACTACACCAACAAAAAGAGCGACAACCTTCCTGCTGCCGGTTACAACAACCAAACCATCATGTATTTTCTGATCATCGGCACAGCTCCCAATATCCGCCCCGAGTGGTTTAAGCCGTACTGGATGCCGGGGCTGGAGGGAGTCAGGCAAAAAAATCCTTTTAATACCGGTCCCGACAATCCCTACCTGGATCTTTACGAAATGCTGAATAAGATGAACAAACACGGGATTGTAGGAAATGTCTCAGCTACTTACCAGGTGAGTCCTCATCTTGATGTGATGGTGCGTACAGGTACCGACCTCTCTTACGAATTCAGATCTCAGCAAAGACCGTTTAGTATGACAAAATTTCCCCGCGGTATGTACCGGGAACAAAATGTGTTCAGCTATGAAAACAATACGGACGCCCTGATTACTTACAAGAATAAATTCAACAACTTGTTTGCCTATTCGGTTTCTGGTGGTGCTAATGCCATGCGCCAGACCTACGACTTCGCTGGTCTTTATGCTGACCAGTTGGCGCAGCCCGGTATCTACCAGGTTTCAAACAGCCTCGACCAGGCAGTGGCTGATCCTGTAAAAACAAAAAAGGCAATCAACAGTGTTTACGGCCTGGCCCAGTTTGCCTACGACGAAAAGATATTTGTGGATCTTACCGGGAGGAATGACTGGTCGAGTACATTACCTTTTAATAACAACTCGTTCTTCTATCCATCAGTAAGCACGAGCTTCCTGATCGGCAACCTCCTGCACATTCCGGCACCGGTGTCTTTTGCGAAGGTCCGTCTTTCCTGGGCGCAGGTAGGCAACGATACAAGGCCTTATCAAACCGAAAAATACTACGATCGCATTTACGGCAATAGCTTCACCAACCCGAATACCCTGTACAACGCAGATCTAAAACCGGAGATCACCTCCAGTTATGAGGCGGGACTGGATGTCAGACTCTTTAAGAATCGCATCGGTATCGACCTCTCGGTTTACAACAACAAAAGCCGTAACCAGATACTGGCAGTACCCCTTGATCCGGTCTCCGGCTTCTCAAACGCACTGGTAAATGCTGGTCTCATCAACAGTAAAGGTGTTGAGCTTTTACTCACAGCAAAGCCCGTACAAAGCAAAAAGTTTAATTGGAGCACTACCCTAACGTGGTCGCGCAACCGAAGTTATGTGCGACAACTCGCGGAAGGCATCACTAACCAGATCATCTACAGCCATGAGAACAACGTGTCTATTGAAGCAAGAGTTGGAGGTAGAATGGGCGACTTGTACGGTCGCGGGTTTCAACGATCGCCGGAGGGTAAAATTGTTTATTCTTCCGTTGGCTTACCTGCCACGCTTGACCCGATTACCAAAAAATGGGGCAATGCTTTCGCCGACTGGAAAGCAGGACTCATGAACGAAATAAGCTTTGGCTCTTTCCGTGCAAGTATCCTGTTTGACGGACAAAAAGGAGGCAGCCTTTATTCGCAAACGAGCCATAAAAGCAACACCCTCGGCAAAACTAAAGTCACGCTTCCCGGGAGGGAGGAAGGCATCGTGGGCGACGGTGTTGTGCTTGGTGCTGATGGCAAATACAGCCCTAATACTGTACGCGTGCCTGCCAGTTCCTACTACGACAATTACTACATGATCAGTAATGCCGAGGTGAACATCTTCGATGCTTCTTTTATCAAACTACGGGAAGCGCGTTTGGAGTATACGTTGCCCGGCAAAGCACTTTCCGGCATCGGGGTGAACGCAGCCAGTATAGCAGTATATGGAAGGGAGTTGTTCAACTTTACCCGCTTTCCGGGCTTTGACCCAGAGGGAGGAAACCTAAACAATGGCACGCTAACGCCGGGTGTGGAACTGATGCAGTTTCCCTCTACAAGAAACATGGGTATGAATCTTACCCTGAAGTTTTAGAGTCTCGTTCTACAATTTAAATACTGACCAATGCAAAAGTTTATAAGAACAGGTGTGGCTATGATGTTGATGGGTATACTGGCAATTTCCTGCACCAAAAATTTTAAAGAATTAAATACAGATCCCAACCGCCCCAAACAGATCACGCCGGGTGTGATGCTCGGTCAGTTGCAATACCGTATGGTGAATACAACCATGCAGGCTGCACGAAATTTTACACATGAACTGATGCAGGTAGATGCACCGCGGGCAAGCTTCTCGGGTGCCGGGCTGCACCGCTACGTTGTCAATCCGGGCGCGGGTATCTGGAGTAGCCTTTACACCGCGCTCACCGACGTTGAAGACCTTTACGCGATCAGTGATAAACTGGGTGAGCAAAACTATAAGGCGATAGCCCTGGTGTATAAATGTTGGGCTTACTCAATTCTTACAGATCTCTATGGAGATGTGCCGCACTCTGGCGCTACAAAAGCCACCCAGGGCGGTTTCCAGCCGGCGTTTGATAAGCAGAAAGACATCTACCTACAAATCCTTAAGGACCTGGATCTTGCAAATACCCTCTTCGACGACACAAAGGCACTTACCTACGGGGGCGACCTGGTCTATAATGCGAACGCACTCACCGGAAGTAGAAATCTGGGGATTCAGAAATGGAAGAAGTTTTCGAATTCTCTAAAATTGCGTTTGCTTCTCCGCATCTCCAAACGAAACGGGGAAGTAAATGTGAACGAACAGATCAGCACCATATTATCCGACGCAGGGAAATACCCGGTATTTGTTTCGAATGCCGATGAAGCGATATTCAGGTACCCGGGGACTTTTCCATTCTTCAATCCCTACTATAATGAGCGTACCCTCAACTGGAGAGAAGGTACTTACTTTACCCAGTTTTTTGTAAACAAATTGAACGCCGACAATGATCCACGCAGGGCAGTCTGGATGACAACCGTGAGTGTGAATAACGCCAATGTTTACCAGGGCATTCTCAGTGGCTATCCGACCACAGTGGAGTACGCCGTAGGTAAGAATTCCAGCTACACCGACGCCCTCAAAACCCTTCCGCAACTGGGTATCATGATGACCTATGCAGAAATTGAATTTATAAAAGCCGAATTATCATTGAAAGGATTCAGCACAGGCAAAACACCCAGGCAACATTATGAAACGGGGATCGGGGCCTCTATGCAACAATGGGGCGTTGCTACGCCGGCGGGCTTTCTGCAACAGGCAGGTGTAGCTTACAATGCTACCGCCAGCACTGAAAGACAGCTGGAGCAAATCATGTTGCAGAAATATTATGCTTACCTTTTTGTAGACTACCAGTCGTGGTTTGAAAAACGCAGAACGGGTTATCCACTACTGCCAAGGGGCGCGGGCATTCCTGCAGAGAATGCATTTCCCAGCCGTGTGCCGTACCCTACTTATCTTCAGTCGCTCAACCCGCGGAACCTCGAAGCCGCAGCGGCGTCGATGGGTGGCGATAACAGTGATACCAAGGTTTGGTGGGATAAATGATCCTACCACTCTTTTTGAAAAAAGTTCTGTATCAGGAATCAAATCAATCGCATGAAAAAAACGATCCTCTTTTCGTTCCTGTTTATTCAAATCGCCGGAACTGCTGATGCACAACAGTCGCGTAGTATGAAACCCGGGACTATCGCTCTTTCGGAAGGAAAGCGGGTGATGCTACCGAATGGTTGGAGCCTCTCTCCTGCCGGTCGTTCTTTAGAGCTTGGCGACCTTCCGCTGAACATCGCTGTATCTGCGAGTCAGCGTTTGATGGCAGTTACCAATAACGGGCAAGGTCGCCAAACCATTCAGTTAATTGATCCCGTCAAAGAAAAAGTGTTGCATAGTGTTGAGATCCCGAAATCGTTTTATGGACTAGCTTTCAGCAAGGATGAAAAGTTTTTGTATGCCTCTGGTGGCAATGATAACTGGATTCTAAAATATGCGATAGAATCGCGGAAGGCTTCTTCAGGTGCTGCTCACAGGCTGGTGCTGGCAGACAGTATCAAGTTAGGTGCACGTTGGCCGGAAAAAATATCTCCTGTGGGGATGACCATCAGCAGCAGGGAAAACAAGCTTTTTATTGTCACCAAGGAAAACAACTCGCTGTATACTGTGGATCTCACTACACAAAAACTGGTGCAGGTAGAGAAACTCGGCAGCGAAGCTTACACCTGCGTATTATCGCAGGATGAAAAGTTGCTTTATGTTTCTCTCTGGGGTGGCAGAAGCATTGCAATTGTTGACACAAAAACCGGCAAACGCTTGTCGGAAATCAAAGTTTCTTACAATCCGAATGAATTGATTCTTTCCAAAAGCGGGCTTCATCTTTTTGTTGCCAATGCAGGTGACAATAGTGTGTCTGTCATCAACACTCAGTCGAAACAGGTAGTGGAGGTTTTGAATACTGCGCTGTATCCCGCATCCCCAGCGGGTTCTGTGCCCAATGGACTGGCACTGTCGGCAGATGAGCGAACGTTGTATATCGCCAATGCGGATAACAACACACTCGCTGTGTTTAATGTGAGCACCCCTGGACGTAGCAGATCCAAAGGGTTCATACCTGTGGGCTGGTATCCTACCAGTGTGCGTGTGGTGAATAAAAAGATCTTTGTAGCAAATGGCAAAGGGTTCACTTCCTTTGCGAATCCTCTCGGACCACAGCCTGTAAGCCGGGCTGTGCAATCAGAGAGCCACAGGGGCGAAACGGTAGATGCCAACAACAGGCTTCAGTATATTGGCAACCTGATGAAGGGCACCATGAGCATCATAGAAGAACCGGATGCAAAAACACTTTCCATTTATTCCAAACAGGTTTACAGAAACACGCCCTACACGAAGAGCAAAGAGCTGGTGGTGGAAGGTGACAAGGGAGGTCCGATTCCTATGCGCGTCGGCGACCCATCACCCATTAAATACATCTTTTACATCCTGAAAGAAAACAGAACTTATGACCAGGTTTTCGGCGACATGCCCGAGGGAAATGGCGATTCGTCTCTGTGCCTCTTTGGCGAAAAGTACACGCCCAACCAGCACAAGCTGGCACGGGAGTATGTATTGCTGGATAACTTTTATGTTGATGCCGAAGTAAGTGCTGACGGTCACAACTGGAGCATGGGTGCGCATGCGAACGACTTTTTGGAAAAGACCTGGCCCACGAGTTACGGCCGCCGGGGAGGAAGTAATGATGGTCTCGGGCGGAGGGAAGTTGCCAATAACAAAGACGGGTACATCTGGGATTTCTGCAAGCGTGCCGGCGTTAGTTACCGCACCTACGGTGTGTTCCAGGACAAAGAAGAAGGGAACATACCTTCATTGAAGGGTCATGAAGCCAAGAGTTTCCCTACCTACTACTTAAGCAATGTACGCGATACTGCAAGGGTTCAGCGATGGAAACAGGATTTCGATTCCCTTCTTTCCATCAACCAGGTTCCACAATTTAATTCGATACGGCTGGGTGCCGATCATACCCAGGGGCTTGCTGTGGGTAGACCTACACCATACGCCTGCGTAGCTGATAACGACCTTGCGGTGGGGCTGCTGGTAGAGCACCTAAGCAAGAGCAGGATATGGAAGGAAACAGCCATTTTCATTTTAGAAGACGATGCGCAGAATGGTCCAGATCATGTAGACGCGCATCGTTCCAATGCCCTGGTGATAAGCCCTTACGTAAAGAGGGGCGTGGTAGACCATACCATGTATTCTACCTCCGGCATGCTACGCACCATTGAATTAATACTGGGTCTGCCTCCCATGACGCAGTATGACGCCGCCGCAACGCCTATGTGGCGGAGCTTTTTGCAGCGCCCGACGGTAGTGCCTTATGCGGCATTGCCCAGCAACGTTAATCTGAACGATACCAACAGCATAAGGAACAGCATTGCTGATGCGTCTGCCAAACTAGACTTTTCGGAAGTAGACAAAATCGATGACCACGTGTTCAATCAGATACTCTGGAAGGGACTGCGTGGAGAAGGGGCTTCAATGCCGGCGCCCAGGCGCAGCGCATTTGTTTACATAGCGGTGAAGCCAAAAGAAAAGGACTAAAACGACTAGTTCGAGGAAGACAGTACTGTTGTTGGTTGCCCGGGAAGCCGAATTGTCCAACTAACGTTATTGTACAACCGAACTAGATAACCTTGCAGTCACTTGCATAAAGGAGGGACAAAAAATTACCTGTGCTGAGTAAACAGGCACAGGTAGTTTTTTTCGATTCTACTTGGTGAGGTTAACAACGCCAGTGTTCTAAGAGTTTTAAACGGTTGGCGACAGAGATGCAGACCTGCATTGATCCTGGCATAACACCTCCTGCAGGAAGTGTTATTTTAC
>JBGTIL010000691.1:0-1663 GCA_041745695.1 Chitinophagaceae bacterium
GTCATCACCTGTACCATGTATGTATAAAAGATTCCCCTGCAGACCTTTAACATAATTTACCGGTGAACCTTTCACAAAATCTTCGCGATTGTCCTGTGGCAAACCCATGTAACGTTCCTGGTAAATGTTATCGTACCAAAGCTGGTTTGTCACGGCTGAAATCGCAATGCCCGTTTTAAATATTTCAGGATATTGAAACATGAGATGCAATGTGGAAGCACCCCCACCACTCCATCCCCATACTGCAACACGCTCTTTATCAAGATAAGGTTTTTCTAAAATCTTCTTTGCACCCATCGCCATATCACGGATGTTTACATCGCCTATTTTCCGATAAATCGATTTGCGCCAGCCCCGCCCCTTAAGATTCGGTGTACCGCGATTATCAAGTGCTACCTGTATATAACCATCGGCAGGCATATCGCCATCATACAAAAAATTACTATGATTGCCATAGGTGTCATCAACTGTGGATGAGGCAGGTTCACCATAAACGAAAAACACCACAGGATATTTTTTCTTAGGATCAAAATTCAAGGGTTTATTCATCCATGCATCGAGGATAATATTATCATCTGTTTTAATTTGCATGTACTCAATATTTACCGAAGGATCGGTTTTCATACTTGTTGCAATACTTTTAGCTGGATTCATAGGACGATGGTCAGGCAACGTGATCCACTCTTCTACCGGAGGTGTGTTGTAATTACTGAAAGTGTGCCTTGCAATTTTAGCATTTGGTGAAATCTGATAACCATGCGTACCAGCCTGGCTTGGATTGCTTAATAATTCCGGTTCGTCCTTTTGTTTAGCAACCGGATTTATCCTTGTTCTGTACAAATACGAACGTGTAGGGTTGGAAGGAGATGCCGAAAAATAAATATAGTTGTTGGCTTCATCTATACCCTTAATAGCGCCAATATCATAGTTGCCTTTAGTTAATAAGGAAACGGTCTTACCATCGCGGCTTATTTTGTAAAGATGTCTCCAGCCATCTTTTTCGCTGACCCATAGAAAATCCTGGCCCTTATTAACCCAGTTCCATCCTTTCGGATCATCTGTATTCAGGTCAACCCAGGCATCATCATTCTCTGCCCAGAAAGTACGACTGTTGCCATCACTGATATTGCTGTAAATTAATTTGCTCTCCTGTTGTTTGCGGTCAAGCTGCTGAACGATAAGTTCACTTGCAGAACTCCACTCCATTCGTGGTAGATAATTTTGCTCAGGGTTGCCTTCAATATTCATCCAGCGGATGATTCCACTTGCTACATTGATAACACCAATACGAACACGTGAAGGTGGCTCACCAACTTTTGGGTATTCCACGGGGATGGGTTTTGAATAATTAGAATCCGTCATATTAAGCATGAAGTAATCCTTTGTTTTCGTAGCGTTTACCTGCCAAAAAGCTATGTGACGGCCATCGGGACTCCACCTAAAACCATCACGGCAACCAAACTCCTCTTCATAAACCCAGTCAAAAGTTCCATTAATCATTTTGCGACTACCATCCTTGGTAAGTTTTCGTATAACCCCTGACGTTATATCTTCTGAGAAAATGTTGTGTTCACTTACATAAGCAACATTTCTTCCATCCGGAGAAAACTTGGCAAACATCAGCGATCGTGAAGGAAGACCCTTTCCAAGTCTGGTAACTTTG
>JBGTIL010000692.1:0-2126 GCA_041745695.1 Chitinophagaceae bacterium
TATGTCCGAGTACAGCTGCGAGGCCTAAACCGATTTGCATGTTAACCAAATACAGTTCGCTTTCAAAAGCAAAAGGCAGCAGGAAGACGAGCTTAACAGCAATGATAGCTTTGATCATGTCTACTGCCATTACCAAAGTACCCCAACGCATACCCAGTATCCGGTATACATTGGTGGCGCCGGCGTTGCCACTGCCATAGTTCCGGATATCAAAATCGAAAAAATATTGACTCACCCAAACAGCGGTAGGAATGCTGCCAATTAAATAAGCAAGAATGATTAGAAGGAGTTCGTTCATAGAAAAATGGAATTAAGGCCGTTTACAAACTTAACTAAATCAACCCAGAATGGCTAGTAAATACCAAATTAGTCTTACTTAATTCAGGAATTGTAAGAGTATCCAGTTACCACGCCTGCTACTGCATTCCACCCTTAGGCCCAGCCTTGAACCAGCCGCTGCTATCTCCTGCTCATCTTCCGATAAAAACCCGCTTACAAGAAGCCTTCCATTTCGATTAAGCATGATCTTTAAATCCGGCAGAAACTGCAGAATCACATTTTTATTGATATTGGCCAGAATGATGTCGCAGGTTTTGACTGGTGGAGAGGCTGAGTGAATTAACTCGATATTACTGCAGCCATTTTTTTCTATATTCTCGGCTGCATTACTGATACTCCATTCATCGTTGTCACTTGCTGTTATCAGACCCGCACCTAATTTACAAGCCAGGATCGCTAATACACCGGTGCCGGTGCCAAAGTCAAACACACTCGTATTAGTGCAATTGAGTTGTTCCATTTTTTCAATCATCATGTAGGTAGTATCATGATGACCAGTACCAAAACTCATTTTTGGCGTGATGATAATTTCATATTTGACGTCTGTGAGCCGCTCATGAAAATCTGCCCGGATACCACAAAACACGCCCACTAAAACCGGTTCAAAATTTTTTTCCCATAGCGCATTCCAATTTTGTTCTTCTAATATCCGGGTTTTAAAAATGAAAGGCTGAATCGCATCTGCAATCACCTGCATTTCACACTCACCTTCTGTGAAATAAGCAATGAGTAAGTCAGTGCGCTGCTCGAACCCGGTTGGGTTCAGTCCTGACAGTATACCTACCAGGTAGTCATGGTCGTTATCTGATGCAGTAATAGAAATTTCAATATGTCTGTTCACTCAATTAGATTGATCTATTGATTCGCTTTGAAGAAAGTGGCAACTATACGGACATAGCCAAAATATTACGTAAGCAATCATCTTGCTCACGTTACATTAAAAAAGCTGCCACGGGGCAGCTTTTGATATCTTGAAATCAGCTCGCGTACTTTATACTTCTGTCTGCGAGCTGCCCTGACCCTGCTCACTGTCGCTATTGCCGGGACGCTGGGCACGCTCGATCTTCGGACGCTCTCTTGCAGGACGCTCACCCTGGCGGTCCTCAAAACGCGGACGTTCCTCAAAACGCTGTCCGTCTCCTCCACCCCTTCTTTCTTCCCCCATGCCCTCAGGTTTCGGCATTAGTATTTTGCGGCTTAGCTTGAACTTTCCAGTTTTCACATCAACTCCAACCAGCTTCACCTTTATTTTCTCATTTTCAGACAGCACGCCTTCCAGTGTATCAAGGCGTTTCCAACTCACCTCCGAAATATGAAGTAAGCCTTGCTTGCCCGGTAAAAACTCTACAAAGGCACCATATGGCATGATAGACTTGACAATGGCCTCGTACTCGTCCCCTTCGTTTGGAACTGACACAATACCCTTGATCCAGGCTTCTGCCTTTTGCACATTCTCCTTAACAGTGCCGAATATGCTCACCTCACCCTGGTTGTTCTTTTCTTCCAGGTTGATCGTGGTGCCGGTTTCGCGCTGAATCTCCTGGATAATTTTACCACCTGGCCCTATCACTGCACCTATGAACTCACGGTCAATGTAGATCTTCACCATTCGCGGAGCATGTGGCTTCACGTCTGTGTTCGCCGCAGGTAAACATCCATACATAGCGTCCAGAATGTGCAATCTACCTACCCTGGCTTGCTCTAAAGCCTGTCTCATCACCTCAATCGGAAGGCCATCCACTTTTATATCCATCTGAATCCCGCAGATGCCGTCTCTCGTACCGGTA
>JBGTIL010000693.1:0-7885 GCA_041745695.1 Chitinophagaceae bacterium
GTGTATCTTCTTTCTTTTTAAATGCAGCACCCTCACCTTTGCTTGCGGCTATAATTTCATTGGCTAACTTATCAGCCATACTGCGTCCGTTACGCTCGCGGCTGTAACGAATCATCCACTTGATGCTGAGCGAAACCTTACGGTCCTGACGGACTTCTGAAGGTATCTGGAATGTAGCTCCGCCGATCCGGCGACTGCGTACTTCAACCGCAGGAGTGATATTCGACAGGGCTCTCTTCCAAATTTCATAACCATCCTCACCCGTCTGCTTTGCTATTTTATCAACGGCATCATAGAAAATTTCAAAAGCGACACTCTTCTTGCCCTGCCACATAATGTTATTTACAAACCGGGTAACCAGTTTATCATTGTAACGGGGATCGGGAGCTAAGGGAAGTTTTTTGGCTTGAGCTTTACGCATGAGTTTTATTTCTGATTTCTTGTATTAGAGGACTATTTTTTCTTTCCGGCTGGTTTGGCAGCTGCTGTTTTTGCACCTGCTTTTTCTTTCTTGGTTCCGTACTTGGAACGGCTTTGCTTACGATCTTTCACACCGGCAGTGTCCAAAGAACCACGCACAATGTGATAACGAACACCTGGCAAATCCTTTACACGACCACCACGGATCAGAACGATTGAGTGTTCCTGCAGATTGTGACCCTCTCCAGGTATGTAGGCGATAACTTCGATTTTGTTGGTTAACCGAACCTTGGCTACTTTACGCAGTGCCGAGTTAGGCTTCTTGGGTGTAGTTGTATACACACGGGTACATACACCCCTGCGCTGCGGGCAGCTATCTAAAGCCCTGGATTTGCTTTTAGCGCGAATAATCTCTCTTCCTTTTCTAACCAATTGTTGTATAGTAGGCATTACGAACCTTTAATTTTTGGACCGCAAAGGTAGGAAAACATTTGTGATAATGCTTTCCGGCTCTACAATTTTTTACCTTCCCGAAAACTGGAGCGAATTTTCTGCGTGTAAATGCGGAGACATTAAAGATCGAATGATCATTGTCCTAATGAAAAAACATCAGGTATTAAGGTGCTGGAGGCGGCAGCCACCCGGTTTCTTTGACCTTCCTGAATCTTTGATATCCATGCAAAGCCAACCACGGTCAACCAACTTTGGTCATCCAGCCATATTTATCGTCACGCCTGCCCACACGGATGTCGTTTAGCCACTTTTTTATTGTAGGGGCCGTCTTCCACTGTTCGACGTTGAAGTGCATCACAAAATCTTTGTAACGCAGTTCTTTGATCATTGAAATGGTTGCGGCTGTGCCCGTTCCAAATACTTCATATAAGATTCCTGCCTTATAGGCATCAATCAATTCATCTATACTTACAGGGCGTTCCTGCACCTCAAAACCAGCCTCGCCAAGAAGCGTGAGCGCGCTGTTCCTGGTAACCCCGGCGAGTATTGTACCTGCACCAAGATCGGGTGTAACAGCTTTATCACCGATGATGAAAATGACGTTCATGGTGCCAATCTCCTGCACATACTTATGCTCGAAGGCATCAGTCCAAAGAACCTGGTCGTAACCCTTCTTTTTTGCTTCGGCAGTAGCATACATAGCAGACCCATAATTACCTGCAGCCTTGGCATAACCTACACCGCCCGGTACAGCACGTACGTAGTGCTCTTCCACATAAATGCGCATGGGTGCATTGTAATAAGGACCAGTAGGACTTAAAAGGATTAGAAACTTGTAGCTCTCGGAAGGCCTTACCCCAATCAGCTCGTCGGACGAGAACATGAACGGACGGATATACAGAGAATGGTCGTCATTTTGTGGAATCCAGTTGCTATCCAAAGCAACCAATTGCTTCATGCCATCCATGAAGATCTCCTCAGGTATGGCAGGCATCTGCATGCGTTCGGCAGAGACATTGAACCGTTTGAAATTATCTTCCGGTCTGAAAATAAAAGCTTCACCATCCGCATTCCTGTAAGCCTTGACGCCTTCAAAAATAGCCTGCCCATAGTGCAGTGCAGCCAGGGACGGACTCAGGAGCAGGGGTTGGTATGGCTTGATCTCAACATTTTTCCATTCTCCATTTTCGTAATCTGCCTCCAGCATGTGGTCAGAAAAGAATTTACCAAACGGCAAGTTTTCCAGGTTCAGTTCCTGAAGTTTACTGCGTTCGGTTTTATTGATAACAATGTCCAGAGTGCTTGCAAGCATAAACGATTAATTTAGCAGCACAAAGAAACGAAAAAGAATTCAGACAAAAGATTGCAGCCCACTGAGTATGAGTTTAAACAGCATTCAATTAACACCTTATCATCTGGCAGACTTGTATGCGAACTCCATAGTTGACCTCGCAAAAGAAGAGCACAGTATTGCCAATAAGATCAGTTTTCTCGGCGGCAATGGCCGGCATTTATTGATTGTAGTACGTTCGCAAGAAGCCAGTTTTTTAACAGATGATTCCCTGGCTTTTCTAACGACTGTTTTATCTGCCTGTATGTTGAATTTGGAGGATGTTGCTATCATCAATTGGGAAAGGAATCAAGCTGAAGCCGATGACATCACAGATTCGCTCAAAGTAAACATTGCCCTGTTGTTTGGAGTTGATCCGCTCACTTACGGATTGCCTATGAATTTTCCGCCATTTCAGGCGCAGGTATTCAAGCGGGCAACCTATTTGCATGCGCCGGCCCTCGACGTAATCCAAAGCCAGCCGCCACTTAAAAAGGAGCTTTGGAATGCGTTAAAACTTTTATTTCAGCTCTAGCCATGGAACTCATTTTCGCTACAAACAACCAGCACAAAGCAGAAGAGATAAATTCACTTCTACCCAAAGGTTTTACTATTATTACATTGAAACAGGCAGGCATTCAGATGGATATTCCTGAACCTTTCGATACCCTGGCTGCTAATGCTACCGAAAAGGCAAGGGTTATCTATAAGTATACGGCGCAGAGCTGTTTTGGGGAAGACACCGGCCTGGAAGTGAACGCCCTGGATGGGGCACCAGGTGTGAAGTCTGCCCGTTACGCCGGCGAAGAAAGGTCTGACGAAATGAACCGGGCTAAATTGCTCCATTCCCTGGAAGTTCATCAGGATAGGAGCGCCGGGTTTAAAACTGTAATTTGTTTGATCATTGATCAGGTTGAATACTTATTTGAAGGGGTGTGCCCTGGTCGCATAGCTAGGGAGCCCAGAGGAGACAGGGGTTTTGGCTACGACCCAGTGTTCATCCCAGAGGGTGCCGAAGAGACCTTCGCTGAGATGGACCTGACGAAAAAGAATCGTTTTAGCCACCGGGGGAAGGCAGTAGGCAAACTGGTAGCATTTTTGAATCATTCTAGCGTAAATAAATAATATTGAACGGCTTAAGCAACCAAGTAATCAGTGACAGCGACTTAATTGCAGGATGCATCCGGGGCGACAGGAAAATGCAATACGAGTTGTACCAGCAGTATGCTCCAAAAATGTTTGGCGTTTGTTTGCGGTATGCTGGTAACACAGGTGAGGCAGAAGACATTCTCCAGGAAGGTTTCATCAAAATTTTCAAGAAGATAGAAAGTTTTAGAAGCGAAGGATCGTTTGAAGGCTGGATCCGGCGAATTTTTGTAAATACGGCTATCGAACATTTCAGGCGAAAGACCTATCTGCAACCGATTACCGAAAGAGAAGAAGTGAATATAGAGGCCCAGTACTTATCTGTGCTCGACTCTTTGGCGGAGAAAGACATTATCGCTTTGGTGCAGCAACTGTCGCCTGGCTATCGCACCGTCTTCAACATGTATGTTGTAGAAGGGTACACCCACCGACAGATTGCAGATATATTAAATATAAGTGAGGGTACAAGTAAGTCACAATTGTCCCGCGCTAAGATC
Organism: Chitinophagaceae bacterium; assembly: GCA_041745695.1. GTDB lineage: Bacteria > Bacteroidota > Bacteroidia > Chitinophagales > Chitinophagaceae > Flavisolibacter. Next base: position 3,847 of record JBGTIL010000693.1, read on the forward strand.
ATTTTGCAGGACATGGTAAATACCAACATTGAAAAATATAAGAAGAAACCGAAATCATGAGTAGCCAACTTAACCATAGGTTGCAGCAGTTTGAAGAAACACCGCCCGCCGGCACCTGGGAGGCTATTGCACACTCTCTTGATCAGGAAGAATACCTCGTAGGAAAAAAACTTTTTAACTATGAGAGTGCTCCCTCTCTGGCAGTTTGGACTAATATTGATAAAATGTTAGGTAATACCACCACCATGAAGACCATACCTTCTTCTACAAAGTACCGGCAGGTACTGAAGTATGCCGCAGCAGCTGCTTTACTCCTGCTTGTTGCGTCGCTCATTACACTGTTCCTTAATAAAAATAATGCCTCCAGCGACCTGGCCAGCCAGGCTCCTCTCGAAGAACCATCTGGAGGTGCTACACCCGGAGGGCAAACTTCTATCGTAAATGATGACGTTGAGCCTGCTACTTCTACCCCGCAAGAAAATGCGACAAACCCACCAATTGCGGGCAGTAAATCCTTGATGCGTGCACCGGGAGGCAAAACAAACCGCTACCTTACAATGGACAATGAGGAAGGTGGCAAGGTGAGGCTTTCCCGCAAGGCATACACCGTTTTCAACTGCGCAGAAAATAACAACTCGATCAACTACAAGCGTTGTAAAGAGAATATCGAACTCATGCAGCAAAAGATGTCCGCATCATTGCTCTCACCTTCTGGTGACTTTGGTGGACTCATTGATATTCTTAAGTCTCTCGAAGAAAAAGAATGATTTCATGTTCAGGATTAAATTGACAATGCCTGACAACTATTCTTTCAGTACAACTATTCCTGTTCGTATCTCCGACCTCAATTACGGTGGTCATGTAGGCAACGATTCCTTATTGTCTATCATTCACGAGGCACGAATGCAATTTCTCCAAAAGTTCCAGGCTTCTGAATTGCGTTTTTTTGATCACAGCCTCATCATGAGCGATGTGGCTATAGAATTTAAGTCTGAAGGTTTTTACGGAGATCAACTTCAGGTTAGTGTAGCGGCCAGCCATTTCAGCCGCGTAGGCTTCGACCTCTACTATTCGCTGACCAGGATGGATGAGAAGGGAGCTGTTGTGATTGCACTGGCAAAAACAGGTATGATCTATTTTGATTACGGTCAGAAGAAAGTAATGCCACTACCTCCTTCCGTCTCTCAACTACTGTCCCAGTAGGGGATCATTCCAGATACGCCAGCTTTCCAGCGCCTGGCCCACGAGCATCTCATATCCATTACAGATTGTTGCTCCCTGCTTCTCCCCTTCCAGAAGGAACCGCGTTTTCTCCGGGTTATAAATGAGGTCGAACAACAAGTGCTTATGTGTGAGGAAGTGGTATGGGATAGCAGGGCAGTCATCCACGTTTGGATACATGCCCAGAGGTGTTGTATTGATGATCAGAGTATGTTGTTGTATCAAATCCTGATCAATCGCGTCGTACCTTATTCTTCCTGGGAATGGAGTTGTTGAAACCAGTGTCCACTCAATCTGCAATTTCGTTAATGCATGTTGCACAGCCCTGGACGCCCCGCCTGAACCAAGCACAAGCGCTTTCTTATGTTGGGGTTGCAAAAGTGGTTGTAAAGAATGCCAAAAGCCCACCACATCTGTGTTAAAACCAAAGAGCTTTCCGCGGGCAATTTTTATGCAGTTACAAGCGCCGATCTGCCGCACTGCCTCATCCGCCTGATCAATGAACTGCAACACATCCTGTTTATAGGGGATCGTGACATTTACTCCTTCTAAACCAGCGTTGTTGTTGATTATCTCACGCAGTCGGCTGACGTCGTCAATTTCAAAATTCTGGTATTGGCAATCAGCTACGCCCTCCTCCTTAAACTTTTCTGTGAAAAAGCGCTGTGAAAAGGAATGAGACAAGGGCATACCAATCAAGCCGAACAACCTCATTTAGCCACTGCTTTATCTAAAAACATATGAAACGTATCGCCACGTAAACCAATCCGCATTGTCTCTAATGGAAGCACTTCAGAAGGTGCAATATTGCCCAGGTTTACGTTGCAGCCAATGAGCTCTATGAAGTAGAGTTGCTGCCCCTTTTGCGGTGCCTCCCAAATAATTTTATCGGCTTCAATCTGGGTAAGAATTTCCTGCACCAATCCTTCCCGCACTTCCCCACTACCTCTATAGATACCTACGTTACCAGCTTCCCGGGCTTCAGCGATCACGTAAGAGGATCCTGCACTTAGCTCTGCGCGCATGAGTTCAATCCATTTGTAGGGAGCCATGATATGCGCTGCATCTTTACTGCCGACCTCGCTCAACACAATAGCATGCTTGGTTAATTTCTCTATGTAACCACATTTTTCTGTGTGAGGAATTTCTATAGAACCATCGCTGACCTCTACGTACTTAATTCCATATTCTTTACATACGGCTATGTAATCGTTGAATTGATTTCTTACCAGAAAGGCTTCAAATAAGGTACCTCCAAAGTAAACCGGTATATCATATTCTCTGTATACGGCTAATTTTTTTTCCAGGTCGGGGGTTACAAAGGATGTTCCGAAGCCAAGCTTTACAATATCCACGTGCGGATATGCAATGCTCATAAAGTTTTTTGCCTCCTCAACACTGAGACCTTTATCCATTACCATGGTAATGCCCGATGCGCGCGGTTTGGTTTTACGATCTGGAATTTGCGACAGGTTGAAATTCATAATGGCCGGTGGTTGTAGTTATTAATTGCCGGCAAATTTAGGAAAGTCGGTCAACTATTTACTATTTGGCCCTGCCCCGCTTATTGCGCGCAATTATATCAACCACGCTCTGGTTCTGGAGAATAGAAGGATGAAGCGCAACGAACTTATTCAAAATTTTTGGAGATAGTTTTATCCCGCGTTCCAGTTGTATGAGACCCTCTTTTGATTTTCCCAGTGCAAACAGTACTGAACTCAGATAGTAAATAAAGATGGGTTTACTGTTGGTATGTTCGAGAGCCGCCAGTATCTGCTGTTTAGCCTCTGTATAGTATTGGGCAGAAAGCAAACAACGAATAAGAGCCTCCCAACCAGCAACATTTTTTGGTTTCGTGCGCACCACTGTGGAAAAATAATGTATGGCTTCTTTATATAGCCGAAGGCGAAGTTTGCACTCTCCTGCCAGAAGATTGTACTCAGCCTGGAGTCTGTGTATTTTTAGAGCAGATTCAATTTGCTTGATGGCACTGGTGTAGTGTTGTTCGTTATAGTAAGTGGAAGCAATCTTATAATAAAGCTTGCTGTCATCCGGATTTAGGTGAGAGGCTTTCCGATAATGAAATCGCGCCTGAGCGTAATTTTTCAACTTATCGTAACAGTGCCCGATGGCTTCATAAATAACCTCCTCGGGTTTGGAAAGTTCCAGAACCTTCTCCAGTGCTTCTATGGCTTCTTTATAATTCCGAAGGCGTATGTAAGCGTCGCCGATGTTGCGGTAAGCGTAATCAAACTTTTCATCAATCACGATCGCATACTGGTAAGCATCAATCGCTTTTTCATACAACTTTAATCCCTGGTAGGCTGCGCCCAAGTTGAACCATGCTAACTCGTTGTAAGGCGTTTCATCAATAATACTCAGGTGCAGGCGGATGCTTTCTTCATTGCGCCCCGTGAAATCTGTCCAGAAGCAAATTTTGTATAGGGCCTCTTCGTTAGTAGGGCTATCCTCTAACACAAGCTTGAGGCAATCAAACACTTTATCGAATTCCTCGTAGTCATCATACACGTCTGCCAATTCAAAAAGCAGTTCGATCTTTTCCTCGCCTTCAAAACGTCCTATCGCGTCCTGGAGTACAGTAACAGCCTTCGATTGCTTATCGAGCGCCAGATAAGCGTCTGTTTTTAATATATACAAATTGATATCTGTACCATCAAAAGTTTCTGCCTTGTTCAGCGACTCGAGGGCTTCATGATATTTTCGCAATGAGAGTAAAATGTCGGCGTGTCGAAGTAGTAGCGAAGCTGAAAAAGGAAAATGTTCGATGCTCATTTCCGCTGCCTCAAGAGCCCTGGGG
>JBGTIL010000694.1:0-6377 GCA_041745695.1 Chitinophagaceae bacterium
AAAGATCCTGGGTGTTGTTACCGTCAGCATCAAAAAAAAGCGCATCTACATCCTCACTGGCGGCAGAGGGCGCAAACACCGACGCTCCCGATGGCTGGTAGCTTCCATCTTTCTGCTGCAACATCAAACTACCCGGTTGACCGGCTGCCCCGCAAGTATAAATATCGTCGAGCCCGTCACTGTTCACATCCGCTACGGCCATCTTCGGTCCACGGGTAGACAGTGCATGTGGCAACAGATACTGAACATTAAAATCTACGAAGTCATTCTCCTTGTGTTTCCAGGAAGCAGGCGCGACTGCCAGTTTTTGAAATAAGTCTGGTTTGGGCGGAAAATAGGTTGCCGGGTCGAAAGTTCCGCTGGCATTGGCGCTATTAAAGATTAGCGGTTTAGACAGGGTAACATTTTTTCTGACCTCGAATTTACCATCCGGCCAGATGGCAAGCACGCTGTCTGCGATCCTCGCTGTATCCAAACCAAAATGCAGACGGGCATCCGAGGAAGACTGGAAGCCCCGGGTGAGCATCAGCTGCTGGTATTGAACCACGCGGCCAGCGTATACGTAGGCCTTGCAACCGACGCCAAAGCGGTTGCCACTATCGCTTTTAAAAGAAACCGACAGATTCGATCGCGCCCGTGCACTGTTTTTAAGCATCACCGCAGGCGCATTGATGCAATTAATCACGAGGTCGAGGTCACCATCATTGTCGAGGTCGGCATAGGAAGCGCCGTTGTAATATCCCTTCATCCCAGCGGTGCCCCACTCCTCGCTTACATCGGTAAAACCCAATTCTCCACTGCCCTTAAACAAAAAAGGATGCGAACTACCATCCGGCATTTTGTCGATGGCAAGTGCATCGTACTTGTCGGTGGTATTCATGTTCATTCGCTTTTTCGACTGGAGGTCGGAAACGAAACGGATATAGTCCATGTCAACGGGCCGCTTTACAATGCCGCTGCTTATGAAAAGATCTTTCAACCCGTCATTATCAAAATCGGCAAACAACGGCGACCAGCTCCAGTCTGTTGCTGCCACCCCGCTGATGAGGGCAGTTTCACTGAAACTGCTGCCGTTACCGTTGTTGCGTTGCAGGCAATTACGCGAGTATTGATTTTGATAGCCGTTTACCTCCAGCTTCACTTTATAGATGTCCGGGTTTTCATCACTGCCGTAGGTTTTGAGTGTTTTTTCATCGGGTGGCAGCATGTCTACCGTCATGAGGTCCAGTTGCCCGTCGTTGTTGTAATCTGCTACATCGTTGCCCATACTAAACCGGCTGTAGTGACCAAAATGCTGGGCTCCACTTTCCTTAAAGGTTCCGTCGCCTTTGTTTACATAGTAGTAGTCGTTCTCATGAAAATCGTTTCCAACATAGATGTCGTCCCAACCATCGTTATTAAGATCAGCAACTGCCAGTCCTAGCCCGTAGCCCAGGTTGCTTTGATAGATGCCTGCCGCTGCTGATACATCAGTGAACCTTGATTGCCCTGTATTCAATTCATTGCGGTAGAGACGGTCGCCGGAGAGAGAGTCGTAGCGATGCCGGTACATGGTGTCTACTACGTTGGCATGCGGGTGGTGCGACTGGTTCACCAGGTAGCAGTCGAGGTCGCCATCATGGTCGTAGTCGAAGAAAGCAGATTGAGATGTGAAGCCAGAAAAGTTTAGTCCATAGCTGGCGGCGCTCTCTTTAAACTTTCCTCCACCTGTATTTATAAAAAGTTCGTTGCTTCCTTTAAGACCATAGCGCCGAGCAACAGCCGAGACATAGATATCGAGCAGTCCATCGTTGTTTACATCCGCCATGGTAACGCCGCTGCACCAGTCAGAAGATCCGGCAACGCCGGCCTGGGCTGTGATGTCTTCAAACTGGAAGCCGCCTTTATTCAGGTATAGTTTATTGTTGCCTTTGCTGTTGGCTGTGAAGTAGATGTCAGTTAAACCGTCGCCATTGATGTCACCGGTAGCAGTGCCGCCACCGTTGTAGTAATACAAAAAATAGAGTATGTTGAATAATTTCTTTTCGGGCAGGTTGTTCTCAAAATGAATTCCTGTTTTCTGTGGAGACATTTCAGTGAAAAGAGATTCTGTACGATTGCAGGAACCAAGAGAAAGGCAGACAACGAACACAAAAAATAAAGAACCGCCGTGGAGCATAAGCGTTTTTTAAAATCTTAATTTACAACTGCTAAAGATACAGGGAATGACCGGGCGAATGAGCCGGCTAGGACAGTAACAACAGAACTCACGCAGGAAGCACTTGAAAAGATTTACCAACCATCGACGCGCTACGTCCATTGTTCTTACTTTTTCGTTGTGCGTGTTTGGGGCCACCAGGTGCAGCCACACAGACAGCAGGAGTAGCAGTGAACCTACCAAGAAAATTGTAAGTGAATTTGCTGGCTCTGCCTCCTGTTCAGGCTGTCATGCAGCGGTTGCCCGTGAGCATGCGCAAACGGCCCACTTCCAAACCTCGCATCCGGCGGATAAAGAACACATACTTGGAAAATTTACTGCCGGTGAAAACAAGTACGCCTACAATCAAAGTGTTGTGGTGGCTATGGAAGAGAGAGACAGCGGCCTGTATCAGGTGGAGTATTTTGCAGGGGTAGAAAAGAAAGCGCGCAGGTTTGATATTGTGATTGGCTCGGGCGTTATGGGTCAAAGTTTTCTGAACTGGAGAGCAGACAAATTATTTCAGTTGCCGATCACTTATTTTTCGGCAGCAGGTCAGTGGTCTAACAGCCCCGGTTTTCCAGACAAAGTGGTGTTCAACAGGGTCATCACCTCGCGCTGCCTGGAGTGTCATACCACTTTTGCCAGCGTCACTGATGGTGGTAAAAACGGGGGTGAAATGTTCGACAAGCGAAGTATCATTTACGGTGTCGACTGTGAGAAATGCCATGGACCTGCCAAGCTTCATGTAAAGTACCAAACAGAAAATCCCAGTGACAGCAATGGCAGGTATGTTGTAAATCCGGCCCGCTTGTCGCGCCAGCAAAATCTTGACCTCTGTGCGCTTTGCCACGGCGGCCGATTGCAGAAAAAAACACCCTCATTTAGTTTTGTAGCAGGCAATAAGCTCGCAGATCATTTTTTGGAGGACACTGCCAGGCCCAACCCTGCCGCAATTGATGTGCACGGTAACCAGTATGGCTTGCTTCGGGCGAGCAAATGTTTTACCATGAGTGAAACCCTAAACTGTGGTAGCTGTCACAACAGCCATAAGAATGAGCGGGGCAACACAGCCATTTTTTCAAAGCGGTGTGTCAATTGCCACCAGCCCGAGCATGGTAAACTTTGCAACTTCATAAAGGGTAAGGCTACGACGCTGAAAGAGAATTGTATCGATTGTCACATGCCTTTACAACCTTCAAAAGCGATTGCCGTTTTTCTGCCCGATAAGCCGCTGCCCGTGGCGGCAAACATTCGCTCTCATTTCATCAGCGTTTATCTTGATGCCACAAATAATGTGCTGAACGATGAGAAGAACAGGAGCGCGAGCCGACCCAAATAACATTGGATAGCGAGCCAACCATCTTGCCTGTGATGATCCTCCGCATTGCAATAACCGACTGCAGTTGCTAGAGCCAGATTCTTTATCAGCCTTTTTTTACTAATCAACCCTTCCGGGCAGGACAAAAAAAAGCCGCACCGATGTGCAGCTCATTTTTATCAATAAGTAGTTTATAGCTTGCTGTTGAACAGCGCCATTATTTCTGATGCGGACAGTGTTTTGTTATACAGTCGGAACTGGTCAATGCCTCCGGTGTAGGAATGAATCCAGGGATCTTTGGCACCGTCAACATTACCGTGTTTATTCCAGCCGCCCAGGATAAAATTACCTGTGTTTTTAAAAGCCAACGGGCCGCGGGGATTATTGTTCACTTTCACAACTGCAGTTTCGCTGGTGTTAGTGGTAGCAACTCCGTCTACATAAGCGGTCAGGCGCGATGTTGTTTGATCGTAAACAAAAGCAACATGATGCCATTGTCCGTTCAGTACATTTGGAAGCCTGTTAGCGCCGGTGAATTCAACCCAGTGGTCCTGTACGGCCAACTTGCCCGCCATCTGCGTTGGGGTACTGTTTCCGGGAGCAGTTCCACCCTTTTCGATGAGCAGAAAAAGCGCGCTCTCGTGCCAGTAATCTTTGGATGTATACGAGAACATAAATTCGGGTTCTCCATCTGCCGGAGGCGTACCCTTCATCCAGTAAGCGATGGTGAAGCTGGTAGCGCTGGCAAAGTCGTTGGCGGAGGGGTACTTAATGGCTTTGTCTTTTGTTGCAACACCCTGAACGGCTTTACCGGAAATGCCGGGGATAGACGTAAACGGATTGTCGCTGGGGAAATTAGCCCTGATGCTGTCAACAGCATTCTTCAGTGGATTGGTAGAGGTGCCATCGAAGGCTGCGTAAAACTTGAGTGGTCCTCCGGGAGGGTTGGTGTCTTTGGGATAGTCGCCCAGTGAGGGCCTTTCCATTTTCTGACAACCGGCCGTAGCAAGGCTCAAAATCACAATGGCCACACTCAGCTTAATATTGCTTGCAAACTGCATATTTTTCTTTTTAATCGTTTTGAAAGATTGATTCTCTGTACGCCTATTTACCATTCAGGGTTTTGCTTCAACACGCCACCGGAAAGATCAATGGCTTTCTGTGGTATCGGATAAAACCTTGCCCGGTTAGTGTAACCCAAAGAACCGAGCGCGCTTATGGCATCGCCCCATCGAACAAGGTCGTAAAAGCGATAGCCCTCCATGGCGAACTCCCATCGTCTCTCATTCTTTATTGCTGCCCGCATCTGGTCTTTATCTACGAAAGGAATGCGCGGCAGGATGGTACGGGCTGGGCCTTTATTATCACTTGCCCTGTTCCTGATCAATTCCAGATTCGCTGCAGCTGCCGTCCCATCTCCCATCTCGTTTGCGGCCTCTGCGAGCATCAAAATTACATCGGCGTAGCGCAGGATCCTGTGATTGATCCATCCTGCTCCTCCATTATTATTGATAAAGCCGGTGCGCTGACGAATTTCCGGATCGTTACCTGTATACAATTTTTTATTCCAATACTTCTGTGCCAATCCTCCATTGCCATCAGGATTGGTATAAGGGGGAATGAACGCTCCGAAGCCACCAGAATCTTTACCACCATCAAAACGAGGCTGAGGCATACCGTTCACGACAGCACCCGAATAAAGGATGGTTTTATTTTTTCTCGGATCATCATTCGGCCAGGCATTTACAAGTGGTTCAGTGGGTGTATTCCAACCCCAGCCGAGGTTCCACTCTACAGGAGCGCCGTTGCGCCTGATCTGCTGACTGGTTCCCCAGTTGGAACCATTATCGAGTGCACCATTGGTGCTTGCACCTGCGCCTACGTGGGCCTGCATTTCGAAAATCGACTCCGACCCGTTCTCCCCTGACTCTCTCCAGATGTCGGAAAATTGAGGCATGAGCTTATATTGGTTGGAAGCAATTACCTCAGTACAAAGCGAGGTCACACGCACCCAGTTCTGACGGAATAAATAAGTTTGTGCCCACAGCGTATTGGCGGCTCCCTTCGTTAAACGTCCTTCGTAGCCGGTGCCGTACCCGGTTGAGCTCAGCGGCAGCAACTGGGCGGCGACCCGCAGGTTGGAATCAATAAATGCATAGACGACAGTTGCCGGCGACTTATCGCGGATACCATCGGAAGGAGTTTTTATTTTAAAATTGATTAGGGGAACATCACCGTAAGTTTTTACCAGTTCGAAGTAAGCGTAAGCCCTGAAAAAGCAGGCCTCGCCGATGTTACGAAGCGAAGCCGGGTCGCTAACTTTAAGAGAGTCGGCCGTGTAAAGGGCTTCGTTTGTCAGGTTGATCATAGCATAGTGATCATTCCAGTAGGTGTTAGGAGCCCAGTCGTCTTTTGCGTACTGGTAGCTGTCGAATGTGGCAACGATCTCAGCACCATCACTTGCATCGCTTCCTTTTTGCGCATCGTCGCCGCGTATACTGTGGAAGTCGATCCAGGGCAGAAGCGAGAAGCCGGCGAGTGTGCGCAGGTTGGTATACATGCCGAGTACCTGCCCTTCGAGTGCACCCTGGTTCAGGTCGTCGAGGGTAGCGGTCAGTGGTTTGCGATCTAGGAACTTCTTACAGCCAGACACTGCGATCAGCATCGGAACTGCCACGAGTAAAGTCCATATAAATAATTTGCTCTTTTTCATTCGTCTCAGTTAAAAAGGATTAAAAAGTAATATTCAAGCCAATCGTGCTAACCCGGGGCAAGGCACCTCCTGCATTATCGTATCCGAAGGCTGTAGCGCTTCCACCAAACTCAGGTGTGTAACCGAGGTTATTTTTCCATGTCTTGAGGTTCTGAACGTTAGCGAAT
>JBGTIL010000695.1:0-2245 GCA_041745695.1 Chitinophagaceae bacterium
AGCAGCTCAGGAGAGACATACGCGCAGATGTCATTTCCAAGTACAAGCAATACGTAGCTTTTGCCCAGTTGATCAGGTTCCAGAGTGAGTTGATGAATGATGTGCAGGCAGCTCTCGTTCAGAGTGAAGACAATTTTCGAAAAGGCACCATAACCATCGATCAATACAACTCAGCACAGCGCTCCAATAATGATGAGAAAGGCAAGCTGATCAATTTGCAATTACAACAAGATCTTTTAAAATTGGAAATTGAAAAAATGATCGGAACGCGGCTGGAGAATGTCATCTGACAAATCAGCAGGATCTTTTCAGGTCGTTGACACCGAAACTAACTAAACTCGATGAGCACTTTGCAGTTATCGATACAGGGAACACTTTCAAAAGCATTTGGCACAGATGCTTTGAAAGACAGAAGGTTGACCTGGGTTGATTATCTCAGAGGAATAGCTATTATCCTGGTAGTGTATCACCACGTTCGGGTAGGAATCGAAAGAAGTCATATCGTTATTCCGGAAATGCTGGTGAATGCGAACATGATTTTCTATAGCTTTCGGATGCCACTTTTCTTTGTACTCTCGGGTATTTTCATTAACCGCAGTCTGTCTACAAAAAGTACAAAGCAGCTGAGCTGGATAAAATTTGAGAATCTTCTCTATCCCTACCTCCTGTGGTCTTTCATCCAGGTGAGCCTGCAAATCGCCCTATCCAATTTCACCAACTCAGACCGCGACCTTACCGACTACACCTATATACTTTACCAGCCGCGAAGACTGGACCAGTTCTGGTACCTGCCGGCATTGTTCAACGCCACCATGGTGTTTTTATTCATTAAAAAGGTATTGCAGCCTTCATTAGTCGTACACCTCATTATTGGACTGGGCTTTTACATATTGTCACCGCTGATTGCGAAGGTCAGTATGATTTCCGACTGGATGTCTTTTTATATATTTTTTGCCATAGGGCATGTTCTGTCAGGCATTTTTTTCAGAGAACAGGCGCAGAATTTTTTCAAAAGTCCTTTGTCCCTTGTGTTCATCATCCCCGTATTTATTATTGCGCAGGTATTTTATTTAAAGTATGAAGTCGGCCAACAAACGCTTGCCGTTGACGCCAAACTTTCCGGTGCTGAATACCTCTTCCGAATCGTAAACCAATTATACTTTCTGCTGATTGCACTCGTCGGCTGTATTACCGTCTTCATTCTTTCATTCCGGCTTGCCAAATGGAACAGGCTGTCGTTTCTAAGAGTGCTGGGTGTGCATTCTTTGTACATCTATGTGATGCATGTAATGGTAGTTGCTTTTATAAGAGCCCTGCTCGTCCATCTGGTTGGCATACAAAACCCGGTTGTGCTGCTGATTGCGGGCATCTTCTTCGGTACCACCCTGCCCATTATTTTCTATAATCTCGCCGTACGCAACGGCGCCTTGTGGTTCCTATTCTGTCCTCATAAAAAACGGGATTGTCATTCCCCTGCAGCCACTGAGCCAATGCCGGCCCCCCTGCAGCGCAAACAGGTTACGAGCACCTGACACAAACACCAACCAATCTGCTTACCGCCGCATCACGGCCGTTTTTTCATGGCTAATGAAGTTGGCGTGGCTGCGATTCCTTTGCGGGTTGCAAAAAAACCGTCTTTCCATTTCAGGAACCAGGCCTCGTAAAAATGGAAGCTGCACCAGGCTACGCCATACACCGTGGCGAGGTAGGGAACAAAAAGAAGTATGCGGTGACCCATGTTGGCAGGCGGTAAAAAACGGTTGAAGATGTAGACCAGGATAGCCCAATGGAACAGGTACATGCCATAAGAAACTTTTCCTATGGCAACCAGCCATCTGCTTTCCAGCAATCGAGTGGTGAAGTGACGCTCCCGGGCACTAGCATAATTGAGGATAAGCAGGATAAAGCTCGCATATGCCAGGTTCAGCACGGTGTATTGCCACACATGCTCGTAATTGCTGGTTTGTCCGTGGGCATAGCCCAGATCTGAAATATAAGATCCTTGTGAATTATTCAGAAAATTTATTGCTCCTGCTACAAACACAATCACCAGGCAAGCTGCTAACAGAACCTGCGGTCGTTTGATTTTTTGCGGAAGCGAAAACACCGGGATACTTCCTCCAATAAAAAATGCATCCAGGTGACTAAGGGTGTTCCAATAAACTGTGTCTGCCACGGTGCTCTCTGAAAAGCCCTGAGCGTTGTAATGAACACCCAGCAGGTACCTTATGCCGGGTGTCGCCAC
>JBGTIL010000696.1:0-2033 GCA_041745695.1 Chitinophagaceae bacterium
AAATTACAGTTTGCAACTGGAGGCAATACAAAATTTGCTGATCAGCCTGCACCAGGAATGTAATCTCTATCGCTAAATAGGGATTTATTTCAAGATGATATGTGTAGACCCTAAACTACTCAGCTATCACTTTGTTTAACAGTTGCTCTAAATGACATCTTTGATCAAAACCGCACAAAATAAAGGTACACTCAACCGCCAGCATCACCGATTGGCAGATGCAGCGGAGCAGGTAAGCATATTACAAGATGAACAGCACCTTTACAAGCTTATCCCCTTTCAGCAAAAGCTGGAAGCAAGCGGATTGTTTCCACTAAAAGCTACCGGGGCAGAAATCTTCCAGGTAAACGTAGGGAAGATGTGTAACCAGGTTTGTAAGCACTGCCATGTTGATGCAGGTCCTGACCGGAAGGAAATCATGACACCGGAGACGATGGAGCAGTGCCTTGCGGCCTTGCGAAGATATCCTTCTTTGAAAACAGTAGATTTAACCGGCGGTGCCCCTGAAATGAATCCGCGTTTTCGCTGGTTTGTTGAAGAAATAAGGAAGCTGGATCGGCATGTCATTGTACGCTGCAATCTTACCATTATACTGGCTAATAGAAAATACCATTACCTGCCCGAATTTTATAAACAACACAGAATAGAAGTAGTCTCCTCATTACCATTTTATACTGCTGATCGTACTGACAGGCAGCGAGGTAATGGCGTGTTTGAAGATAGCATCAAAGCATTGCATATGCTAAACGAGGTGGGTTATGGCAAAGAGGGACTTGGTTTAATCTTAAATCTTGTCTATAACCCAGCGGGAGCTTTTATGCCTCCCCCACAAGAAGTGTTGGAACGAGAATACAAGCAGGCTTTGAAAGAGCACTATGAAATTGAGTTCAATCATTTGTTCGCTATTACAAATTTGCCCATAAGCCGTTATCTGGATTATCTCTTACAAAGTGGTAATTACGAAAATTACATGGAGAAATTGGTGAATGCCTACAATCCTGTTGCAGCGGCAAACGTCATGTGCCGCAACACTATTTCTATTGGTTGGGATGGCTATTTATATGACTGTGATTTTAATCAGATGCTGAATTTAAAGGTGGATTGTACATCAAATCATATTTCATCGTTTAACGCAACAGAATTGAATAATAGGGAAATAGTTGTGAATCAACATTGTTATGGCTGCACTGCCGGTTCTGGTTCAAGCTGTGGCGGTGTTGTCACATAAAAAAACAGGTATGAGTACATCTTATTTGGAAATAACAAAAAACGTTTATAAGGAAGCAGCCGAAAATCCCCAAGTCGGCCTCTGCTGCACCACAACACCAGTATGGCAATTGCCTGGATTGAGCATTCCTAACAAAATGGTGCAAATGAACTATGGTTGTGGTAGCACTGTTAACCCACGCGACCTGGTGAACAACCCAAAGATTTTGTACGTGGGTGTTGGCGGTGGAATGGAGTTATTACAATTTGCCTACTTCAGCCGGCAAAACGGTGGTGTAATCGGCGTAGATGTGGTAGATGAAATGCTGCAGGCAAGTGAAAACAATTTTATCGAGGCAGAAAAACAAAATCCTTGGTTTCAATCCAAGTTTGTAAGGCTTGTAAAAGGCGATGCGCTGCAGTTGCCGATTGAAGACAATTTAATGGACGTTGCTGCCCAAAATTGCCTATTTAATATTTTCAAGCATGAGGATTTAAAAAAAGCCCTGCAGGAAATGTACCGTGTGCTAAAGCCAGGAGGTCGGCTGATACTATCAGACCCAATTTGCGAACAGGAAATACCGGCGAATTTAAAAGAAGATGAACGTCTGCGAGCACTTTGTCTAAGCGGCTCTTTGTCTTTGAAAGATTATATCAAAATGATCACCGATGTGGGTTTCGGAACAGTGGAAGTAAGGGCTAAACGACCGTATCGAATTCTCGATTCCATTAACTATAAAACAGAAAAACTGATCTTTATTGAAAGCGTAGAAATATGCGCTATCACAGTTTCAATGCCCCAAGACGGACCCTGTGTGTTTACTGGT
>JBGTIL010000697.1:0-5009 GCA_041745695.1 Chitinophagaceae bacterium
AGGAGCCATTCACGTACAACAACAATTTACTGATTCAACGCTTTCCCTATTTATTCAGCCTCCTTCGGTAGATGAGCTCAAAAAGCGACTTACAGGCAGGGGCACTGAAGACAAGGACTCACTGAATGCCAGGGTGAGTAAAGCAGCTTACGAGCTTACGTTCACTCACTATTTTCAACATGTGATTGTGAATGAAGATCTTCCCACAGCGTGCCTGGAAGCAGAGTCGCTCGTCTTAGATTTTATTGACTAGCAGCCTTCCGTGCTTTTTATATCTTTACCCGTATGATACCGCAAAGTGTATTGATCTGGTTTTTTGTGACCCTTTTGATGATGGCTTTCTTTGCCGGCATCGAAATGGCCTATTACAGTGTAAACCGCTTCGGGGTAGAATTAAAAAAGAAACAGGGTAGGCCCAGCGCCCAGCTTCTTTCCCGCTTAATTAAAATTCCAGAGATCTTCATCGGCACAACAACGCTTGGTTTTGCCATTTCCCTCATCTGTTTTGTTTTAGTATTTAATGCAGTTACCGGCCCACTCTGGAACCTGGTGCGCATACCGAAGCAGTATGATGCCGTGCGTTTAGGTCTTGACATTGTACTGGCAACATTTATCGTACTGGTGTTTGGCGAGTTTATCCCCCGGGCTATTTTTCGTGCACACAGCAACGTGATGCTTACGAAACTTGTATGGATCGTAAACTTTTTTTACCAGCTCCTTCAGCCACTGGCTACACTGTTCATCAACCTTTCCAAATGGATTCTGCAATATGTGTTTACCGTCCGTATGGACGAAAGCAAAGAGGCCTTCGTGCGCAGCGATATGGACACGCTTTTCCAGGAAGGAGGCGGCGATGAGTTTGAGTCGGAAGACATGAACACCGAATTATTTGAGAACGCCCTGGAATTACCGAAAACCAAAATCAGGCAGTGCCTCGTTCCCCGCAAAGAAATTGTTGCTATAGAAAGCACAGCCTCCGTAGAAATGGTACGCCAAAAATTTGTAGAAACCGAATTAAGCAAACTGCTGGTATACGAGGGAAATGTTGATCATATCATTGGCTATGTACACCAGTTGGATTTGTTTAAACATCCCACCGACCTTCAAAGTATTTTATTGCCTATACCTGCCGTGCCTGAAAGCATGAGCGCCAGCGACCTGATCAATAAATTTACACGGGAGCGAAAAAGCATCGCGTGGGTTGTTGATGAATTTGGAGGTACTGCGGGCATCGTAACGATGGAAGACCTGCTGGAAGAAATTTTTGGCGAGATACATGACGAGTATGACAGCGAAGAATTTGTTGAAAAGAGGCTTTCGGAAAATGAGTACATCTTTTCCGGCCGCCTGGAACTGGACCACCTTTCCAATAAGTATGGATTGAGTTTTCCCGAAGATGAAGAATCTGAGACTCTGTCGGGGTATATTATTAATCATCACGAAACCATTCCCGGACCCAAAGAGAGGATCATCATCGATGATTACGAATTCGACATTTTGAATGTGGGAGATACCCGTATAGAAATGGTGCGACTAAAGGTTCTTAAATGATCCTTTCTACACTGAGCCTGAAACGCGCGGCGCGGACTTGTTCTGGCAAATGCCCTGTGCAGGAATTTCAGATAGCATCTTTAGCTATTATCTTTGCCAACTTATAAAAAACGATGGCCTTATTTAAGAAAAGAAAAACAGCGGCTGACCAGGAAGAAATGTCGTTTATAGATCACCTGGAAGCCCTGCGCGGTCATCTTTTTCGCAGTGTTTTGTCTATCGCCGTAGGTGCTGTACTTGCAGGTGTATATGATGATTACGTAATTAAGCATATTTTACTCGGACCTACCCGACCCGATTTTCCTACCTATGGGGTCCTTTGCCGCCTCAGTCATAGTCTCAACCTTGGAGAGTCTTTGTGCTTTAACGAACTGGGTGTAAAAATGCAAAGCACTATGGTGGGCAGCCAGTTCGGGATGTACATTACTGTGATTCTAGTAAGTGGCATCGTACTGGCCTTTCCTTACATTTTCTATGAGTTCTGGAAATTTATTAAACCCGCACTTACAAAACGAGAACTGGACAGAAGCAGGGGCGTGGTGTTTTGGGTATCACTCCTGTTCTTCACCGGGGTGCTGTTTGGATACTTTGTAATAGCGCCATACACGATCAACTTTTTCTCCAGTTTTCAGCTCGATGAAAGTATTGAGAATCGCTGGACTATCAGTAGTTATGTAGATACGATCATACCTATTGTACTGGGCACCGGACTTGCCTTTCAGCTGCCACTCGTGATATTCTTCCTGGCTAAAGTTGGAATTGTTACTGCCAGCTACTTAAAAAGTGTGCGTCGGTATGCCATCGTTGTTGTACTGATCATTGCTGCAGTGATAACGCCGGGTCCGGATTTAATAAGCCAGATATCAGTGGCGCTTCCCCTCATGCTCCTGTATGAAATAAGCATCATTCTGTCCAAGAGGGTAGAAAAACAAAGAGCGGCAGAAGAAAAAGAATGGAGTTAGCACTGAAGGTTTCCTTCTCGATCCTTGCTGCTATTTGCCCAGTTTTTTTCATCTGCCTAATTTTGCACAAACACCATTTACATGGAAGTAGTATTTGATTTCAGCAAGCCTGTAGCTGTGGGCGCCGATCATGCCGGGTTCGATTACAAGCAGATCATTATAGAGTTGTTACAGCGAAAGGGGTTGCAGGTGACAGACATGGGCACCTATTCCGCCGACTCTGTTGACTATCCTGATTTTGCCCATCCGGTAGCCCGTGCCGTAGAGAGCGGTCAGGCAGCATGTGGAGTACTGGTTTGTGGTAGTGGGAATGGTGTAGCGATCACTGCAAATAAGCACCAGGATATACGGGCAGCCATCTGCTGGACCGAAGAAATTGCTGCGCTTTCGCGTCAGCACAACAATGCTAATATCATCTGCATTCCAGCCCGTTTTGTAAGCAAGGAGGTAACCCAGGAGATGGTAGCTTCTTTTTTGAGGACCCAGTTTGAAGGCGGCCGTCACCAAAACCGCGTTAATAAAATGGCTTGCATGTAGTGGCAGCGCTAAGTGTCATGTGCGTTCCGCCTCTATCATTTCTAAAAAGTACCAACCTGTTTCAGGGTGGTGAACTCTTACCACAACAATAATGAATCAATTCCTTCTTCTCATTGCCTGTGTATTAACGCTGTCAGCATCCGCACAGAAAGGGCGAAAGCCTGATGCTTATGCCAGGACAATAACAGCCGCCGACCTAAAAAAGCATCTTTATATTGTAGCCGGTGCAGAAATGCAAGGGCGCGAAGCCACCAGCGAAGGAGAGCGCAGAGCCGCTGCCTACATAGAAAATGAATTTAAACGTATTGGTCTTCAGCCCGCTAACAAAGGAAGTTTCAGGCAATACTTTCCAGTGTACCGCGACTCGCTTACGCGATCCATACTAAAAGTAGGCGACCAATCTTTTTCGATGGACAAGGACTTTAATGCCAACCTGAATAACATTACAGCCACCCAGGCATTCAGCGAAGCCGTTTATCTCAGTTCCTCAGTTCCGGTTGACTCCATTAACAAGATGGACCTTGCCGGCAAATTGATCCTGACCCAGGGCATAGCCAGCGGCCGCAGTGAAGCGCTCAGGAGCAAGGGTGTGGCTGCTGTACTAACAGTATCGTCGGTTTATCCCAGGGTTAGACCCATGTCTGTTGTAAGCAATATGACCATGCAGTTCTTCAGGAAAACCCTGGGTGCACAACAGTTCACCATTTCTGAAGATGTCGCCAGGTCAATCATCGGTAGCGCGTACGATTCTGTAAAAGGCGCTTTGGCGCCATTAGTGATAGCCGCCAATGTGCAACTGGAAGTTCAAAAAATCACCACTACCCTGCAAAGCAGCAATGTGCTTGGCATGATTCCGGGAACCGATTTGGCTGACCAGTACCTTTTTATTACTGCGCATTACGACCATGAAGGCAAACGCGGAGATTCTGTGATCTACTATGGCGCAGACGACGACGGATCGGGTACAGTAAGTGTAATTGAACTGGCCGAAGCTTTTGCAAAGGCGCAGAAGGAAGGCCGCGGACCGCGACGTTCCATCGTATTCATGACCGTGAGCGGAGAGGAAAAGGGGCTCTGGGGTTCAGCTTTCTATGGCGCTAATCCTGTTTTTCCACTGGCACAAACTACAGCCGATCTGAACATCGATATGATCGGGCGCATAGATCCTAAACGCAAGATTGGCGATTCTACCAACTATGTGTATGTGGTGGGAGATGATAAACTCAGTTCCGACCTTCGCATCATCAGCGAAGCCCAGAATAAAAAATATACTAAACTGGAACTTGATTATAAATTCAATGATCCGAACGATACCGAAAGAATTTACTACCGCAGCGACCATTACAATTTTGCCCGCTATGGCGTTCCTATTATCTTTTACTTCAACGGTACCCATGCAGACTACCACCGTCCCACCGACACTCCAGACAAGATAAACTACCGTCTGATGGAACGCAGGGCTAAGCTTGTTTTTTACACTGCCTGGGAGATGGCTAACCGCGACGCCATGCTTAAGCGGGATCTTGCATTACCGCTTTTACGGCGCTAATCAACTTAAACATCCACATTGCTGTCGCGGGTGATTAAACTTTTCAGCGAGGTCTCCGTCTATCTTCCCTACCTAACTAAAATGTACGTTATGAAAACAAACTTCAAACTCGCCTTTTTAAGCCTCACACTGCTTTTTACTGTTGCCACTATTAGTTCAGTTGATGCCCAGTCGCGCAAGCCTTCCATCGACAAGGCGGAAGACCGGTTGGACAAAGCTGAAGATAAGCGCGACCGAAAAGAAAATGTACGCGATCGTAAAGAAGACCGTAAAGACAGGCGTGAAGATGTTCGCGACAGGCGAGAGGATGTAAGAGATGCCAAACACGAGGGTGGACGCAGAGACAGGGCAGAAGATGTGCTCGACAGAAGAGAGGACAAACGGGATAGAAAAGAAGACATACGCGACCG